>JAGQHQ010000052.1 GCA_020431705.1 Candidatus Dependentiae bacterium | reverse complement strand
ATAATTGATGAGTGTTGCTCGAGTCTGAAAACAAGTACAGGAGAATTACGATCATGTTGTGATTTTATTACAAGCTTGATTGATCCACTTATTATTCTAATTCAAAGTGATACAGGTGCGCTTGCAAGTATTATTGACCGGTTAAAAACAAGCACAGGCGAATTACAATCTCAAATAGACCAGTTATCTGATTGCGGAGATAGCTGCCAATCCCAAATTGATGAGCTTAAAACAAGTACTGGTTGGTTACAGTCACAAATAGATTTAGTCGATAACGGGATTGTTTCTCGAGTTGAAATTATTGAGTATAAGGTTGAAGTTTTAGAGGAATGTTGTGATGAATTGAAAACAAGCACCGGTGAACTTCAATCGCAGATTGATTCTATAGAACCTGATGCTCCTTGTACCATTTTAGTAACCAATACACTTGCATTTACACTGGATATGTTGCCAGGAATAAATGAGGCAGTAGTATTTAAATTTGATCCATGTTTTGCGCCATGTAAAGA
>JAGQHQ010000051.1 GCA_020431705.1 Candidatus Dependentiae bacterium | reverse complement strand
CAACAGTCAGTGGACTTACTAATGGTATACCATCTACAACTGACCCTGCTGCCAATACTGAGCCTGCAGGTATTAATGTATCTGCTGTCAGTTCAAGCAAGTCAAATAATGTTTGTTCATTATATGTAATTGTTGTTGGTATAATTGAACCCGCTGCAATTGTCGCTCCTTGGCAGAAAAATTTTTCGCCAAGTGTTGTTGCAACTCCTGCAAACTCTTTAAATTGTACGTGACCTCCGCCACACACTTCACCACATCTATTGTTAAAGTCTGTCGCTATATCACTACCAAGCGTAAAGTTTGGATCTGTGTTAAAGTTTGGCGCAAAACGTACTTGAGCAACATTTGTACCACGTCGAAGTACATATAGCAATGAACCTTCTTCAAATTGAAGCGATTTTAACACACCAGCAGCTTCATTACCCTCTTGGTCTGAACGTGCACCTCGATACATGTTAAATTCAACGTTACCTTGCAACACGCTCAACGCTGCTTGATGATTGAAAATTACATCAAAACATGCTTTTTCGAATGTAAT
>JAGQHQ010000050.1 GCA_020431705.1 Candidatus Dependentiae bacterium | reverse complement strand
AAAAGACCTACCATAAAAATAAAATCAATCTAGCTAAACAAAAAAAAGTAATAATTTAGTTAAGCATAAACTAATCAAAATATCAATTAAACCAAAATACATTGCAAATAAAAACACTAAGAAAAAAGTTCCAGTTGAATTAATAAAAAATTCACGAGAATTAGGCCAAATAATCTTTAAAAGTTCTTGATACGTTTCTTTAAAAAAAACACTTAAATCATTTATCATAAATTTGATCCTATTTGTATAATTGGCAGGCCGAGAGGGATTTGAACCCCCAACCATCAGATTTGGAGTCTGCTGCTCTGCCGTTAGAGCTACCGGCCTTTTTTATTCCTACTTATTAGTTTTTATTTAGCTTCTTTGTGCAGTCTATGTTGCCTGCAAATTTTGTATGCGCAAAATTTATTTAATACTAAAGAACCAACTTTTCGATTCTTATTTATTACTTGTGTATAATTTCTTGACTTACATACTTCACAAGCCAAATATGTAGTTATTTTCTTTACTTTAGCCATTTTCAATATACCTTTAAATTGTAATTTTTTACCTTGCTTATA
>JAGQHQ010000049.1 GCA_020431705.1 Candidatus Dependentiae bacterium | reverse complement strand
CCACGATAGACTAAAATCTGAGTACATGCACGTATAAACAAGAGCTCACCATACACGTAAAAACCGACCTTTAGTTAAGCTCTTGTTGTGGGAATACTCTTCTTATGAAAATGTCACCGATTACGCTCGTATTCTTAAAAAAACAACCACCAAGTACCAGATAGCTCTTATTTTCAGATGAGATGCTGGATTGAGCAAACAATATCGATAATCGATCAAAAACAGACATATAAATCTGCTTGTGGAAGAGTTAGAACAATAGTATAAAAGGCTGAAGAGCAGTTACCCTCTTCAGCCTTTACGTATAACAGTTGGTGGAGAGAGAGGGATTCGAACCCTCGATACCCCTTGTGAGGGTATACGCGATTTCCAATCACGCTCCTTCAGCCACTCAGACACCTCTCCAATATTACTGTTCAGCAAGTGCTTCTTTTTCAGGTGCTTTTGCTTTAGAGGTTGTTTTAGCTTTCGTTGCCGTTTTTGCAGCAGTCTTTTTCTTTGGAGCAGCTGCCTTGTCAGACGCTTGAGGTTTTGAAGCAGTCTTTTTTGCAGACTCCTTTTTTTGTGC
>JAGQHQ010000048.1 GCA_020431705.1 Candidatus Dependentiae bacterium | reverse complement strand
TGAATTTATTTACCAATTATTAAATAAAAATATGGCCTATATTTCTAGTGATGGTTCTGTTTATTTTTCAATTAAATCATTTCCAGAATATGGGAAATTGAATAATAGAAAAATAAAAGAAACTGATTCGGATTTCGTGTTATGGAAAAAAATTAATGATGGTAGTTATTCTTGGAAATCCCCATGGGGAAGTGGAAGACCAGGATGGCATATTGAATGTTCCACAATGTCAAGAGATTTATTAGGAAATAGATTTGATATTCATGGTGGTGGTCTTGATTTAAAATTCCCACATCATGAAAACGAAATTGCTCAATCCGAAGCATTAATTGGAGAAAATCACGTTTCATATTGGATTCATAATGGTCATGTGAGTGTTAATAACAACACTCAAAAAGTAGTTATGTCCAAATCAAAAGAAAATTCAATAACAATTAAAAGTTTATTAGAAAAATATGATTCAAATGTTATTCGTTATTATATGTTATTAACACATTATAGGAAACCTTTAATCTATTCTGAAAAATCAATTCAAAATGCTGAAAAATAATATAAAAAAATAATTAAATT
>JAGQHQ010000047.1 GCA_020431705.1 Candidatus Dependentiae bacterium | reverse complement strand
CCTGGCAAAATTGAAGGATATTTTTCCGACCCTGGAGACAGATTAAATGACCGAAGTATCCGTAGAGAAGTACCTCCTTTACGCCCTACAGCAACTCAAAACCCTCGAAGAGGACATGAGCGTGCTGACAACCCATTCCGCCAAAGCCGATCCTGAAATCATCGAAGAGCTCTTAGATGAAATAATCACCAGGACCATGGTGCCGGCCCTGGAAAAACTCGGTGTAGAAGACCCGCTCACCGAAATCCAAGAAGAGATAGATCCCAGCGATATCTTCGAAGAAGAACTCGAGCGAATCACCGATGAACTCGAAGAGGAAGAAGAAGAAGAAGAAGAAGAAGAAGAAGAGGAAGCAGCCCTTATAGATTAGTTAGACTGAAGTTGATGAAATCAGAAGCGTAACAGAGCTTCTATCCTCGACTTCTTAAGAAGCACACTGAACAAGGGCTCGTCCTTCAAGGAGGATGGGCCCTTGCACCATATATAGAACCATAGAGTTATGCGCCATAAAAATATTCCAACACTCATAGTCTCTTTCTTGCTGCTATTCTCGCTATTCTCATGCACGGCAGAAGCCCTT
>JAGQHQ010000046.1 GCA_020431705.1 Candidatus Dependentiae bacterium | reverse complement strand
AAGCCCGCTAAAACAGCAACTCCAATCGTGGAAAAAACTGCAGGAGAAGGCTTGACAGCTCAGGACGTAGAAGATGCTCGTACTGAAGGTTATACAGAAGGCTACCAAGCTGGCCAGGAAAGCGTTGCAGTCGGCTTTGCAAAGCTGGACGATGAGCAATTGGGTACTATGAAGCTAGATGAACTGATCCGGTATGCAGTATCTATGCCCGACATCACAGTAGATGCCATCAAGGAAGTGGCTGACATGAGGAAAAAATCCGATGTCATTGACTTCATTAATGATTTCGATGTAGAAGAAGAGGAAGAGGAAGAAGAGGAAGAAGAAGAGGAAGAAGAAGAATAACCCAAACCCCGACAACTAATCTGTAATGGCTACTCCTGTTGCTAACTTCACCTATACTATAGACGGTCTTGAAGTAACTTTCACTGACCAATCTTCCGATGTTGATGGGCCCATAACTGCCTGGAGTTGGAATTTTGGGGATGGTGGAACATCCACTTCTGAGGATCCTGTCCATACATATAGTGATGCTGGTATATATGGAGTAGCCCTTCAGGTTACTCAGGGGGCGGAAACTAATA
>JAGQHQ010000045.1 GCA_020431705.1 Candidatus Dependentiae bacterium | reverse complement strand
CCAAGAAAATGGCTTTGGAATTATTTAAGCCGTTTATCTTTCATAAACTGGAAGAGCGTGGAGCAGCAACGACAATCAAAAGCGCTAAGCGTTTGGTTGAGAAGGAGCGCCCAGAAGTCTGGGATGTCCTTGATGAAGTGATTCGAGAGCATCCAGTTATGTTGAATCGTGCTCCAACTCTTCATCGTCTGGGCATTCAGGCTTTTGATCCTATATTGGTAGAAGGGAAGGCTATTCGTCTTCATCCCTTAGTCTGTGCGGCGTTTAATGCTGACTTTGATGGGGATCAAATGGCTGTGCATGTTCCGCTTTCAGTGGAAGCCCAAATTGAGGCTCGAGTATTAATGATGGCGGCCAATAATGTTCTTTCGCCGGCTAATGGCCGACCTCTATCTATCCCATCTCAGGATATGGTTTTAGGATGTTATTGGTTGACCAAGGATCGTGACGGTGCTCGTGGGGAGGGAAAGATCTTTTCCTCTACAGATGAGGTTCGAATTGCCTATGATTCTCAGGAAGTGGAAGAGCAGGCGAGGATAAAAGTACGCATTGATGGAGATATGATTGATACGACGGTCGGACGA
>JAGQHQ010000044.1 GCA_020431705.1 Candidatus Dependentiae bacterium | reverse complement strand
TCCGTTCGCGTTGCTTCATCACAATTGATAATCACAAACTGCTCACCATTAAACGTAAATCCTTGTATCTCATTCAATATTAAGCTACCAATTCCTGCATTATATTGCACATCGTGATCACCCGATTGCAAACGAACAACTGAACCATCGCGTTGCACACCATCTCTTACTGGCGGACACAACGCTCCAAGTGATCCATCTGATGCTGGGTCAAGTGAACCAAGACGCACTAAAATGCTGCCATCAGGAGTTGGTGCATTGGATGCAATAAATGACATTTCACTAAATATAGTTACCAATGGCGCAATCGTTTCAAAGAAGTTTTCCTGTAAGTCTGTTGTTGTATTTACTCGTTCTGAATCTGGTGAAATTGTTGAACCTGCAGGTAAGCGAGAAGCTGGCGGTAGCAATAGTGCTGAAGCTAATGGTGTTGTACTACCTACAATTTGGAACGGTGCAATTGTAGTCCCTGCGGCTAGTTGTGTCGTTCTGTTAAATACCGTATCTGTCACAACAGTCAGTGGACTTACTAATGGTATACCATCTACAACTGACCCTGCTGCCAATACTGAGCCTGCAGGTATTAAT
>JAGQHQ010000043.1 GCA_020431705.1 Candidatus Dependentiae bacterium | reverse complement strand
GGTTCTCGCATGGTATTTACCGGAGAAGGTATTGTAGAATTACTGGATGGTGTTGAATTTAATATGGAAGGAACACCGTATTGTCTTGACCCAAATCCACCAGCAAATCCACAAGCAGACTGGCCATGTTTGATAACAGAAAATTGTGCAGTGATGCATCTGGATATGAAAGCGACTGTTTCAATTGGTGGCGGCGCAAGCAATGATGTAAATGGTTCTGGTGGTGCAGGTTGTGTAATTACGCGTAAAGGCGGTACGATTTTACTCGATCAAGAATCACACTTAGTATTTGGTAATACATACGCAGATGATATGTTAGTAAGTACAGAATTTGCGAGTGCAATAATTACTAACGATCCAAAAGCATTAATTACATTCGAAAAAGCATGTTTTGATGTAATTTTCAATCATCAAGCAGCGTTGAGCGTGTTGCAAGGTAACGTTGAGTTTAACATGTATCGAGGTGCACGTTCAGACCAAGAGGGTAATGAGGCTGCCGGTGTGTTAAAGTCGCTTCAATTTGAAGAAGGATCATTGCTATACGTACTGCGTAGAGGAACAAATGTTGCGCAAGTACGTTTTGCACCAAACTTTAATACAGATCCAAACTTTGCGCTTGGTAGTGATATAGCGACAGACTTTAATAATAGATGTGGTGAAGTGTGTGGCGGAGGTCACGTACAATTTAAAGAGTTTGCAGGAATAGCAACAACACTTGGCGAGAAATTTTTCTGCCAAGGAGCGACAATTGCAGCGGGCTCAATTATACCAACAACAATTACATATAATGAACAAACATTATTTGACTTGCTTGAACTGACAGCAGATACATTAAT
>JAGQHQ010000042.1 GCA_020431705.1 Candidatus Dependentiae bacterium | reverse complement strand
GAAATGTAAATGTAAATGAAGAAAAAAAGAATCTAGATGATGCTTCAAGAAAAGAAGTAGATGGAGAAGAAAAGAATTTAGATGATGCTTCAAGAAAAGAAGTAGATGGAGAAGAAAAGAATTCAAATGATGCTTCAAACGAAGAAGTAAATGGAGAAGAAAAGAATCCAGATGATGATTCAAGCAAAAATAATAACAACAATAATCTAAAACAAGGTGATTCTTCCATCGTCGTAGGTAATGCTTCAAGCAAAGAAGGAAATAAAGAAAAAGAGAATCCAGATGATGTTTCAAGCAAAGAAGTAAAGAATCCAGATGATGTTTCTTCCAGCGTCGTAGGTAGTGATTTAAATTCAAGCAAAAAAGGAAATGTAAATGTAAATGAAGAAAAAAAGAATCTAGATGATGCTTCAAGAAAAGAAGTAGATGGAGAAGAAAAGAATACAGAAGGTGGTTCAAACAAAGAAATAATAAAGTATACGATGGCGGCAGTAACAGCGAAACAAAATATAGAAAACGCATTAAATGCTATTAATAATGCTAATGATTCTAGTAAAGGCAACAACGAGGCTTCTGTTGAAATAAAAAAATGGTTTGATGGAGAGAATATCAGCTATAGTGGCAAGATTACCAAACACAACGGTATACAACAAAAGTATGAAATCTCTATAACGGCAGGTATTACAACACCAAAAAATAATAAACAGCGCACCACAATATATAATGTGATACTTATTGATAATAATAATAACAAAGATAATGATGCTATTGTAAATAAAATTTATGAGTGCATTGAAAAATGGAAAAAGAATAATCATGCAGTAGATGGTTCTAAAGATGCTGAGACTTTCCATGTCTAAAAAATTATTAT
>JAGQHQ010000041.1 GCA_020431705.1 Candidatus Dependentiae bacterium | reverse complement strand
TCCCTCTCCATTTACATTTACATTTCCCTCTTTGCTTGAAGCACCATCTGGATTCTTTTCTTCTTCATTTACATTTCCTTCTTCGCTTGAAGCACCATCTGGATTCTTTTCTTCTTCATTTACATTTCCTTCTTCGCTTGAAACATCATCTGGATTCTCTTTTTCTTTATTTCCTTGTTTTAGATTATTGTTGTTATTATTTTTGCTTGAATCACCACCTGAGATGCTGTTTAAAGCACCACTTGCGACGCTGGAAGAAGCACTATCTAGATCATTGTTATTGTTGTTGTTATTGTTGTTGTTATCGCTTGAAACATCATCTGGTTTCTTTACTTTTCCATTTACTTTTTCTTTTTCGCTTGAATCATCATCTAGATTCTTTACTTTTCTATTTACTTTTTCTTCGTTTACTTCTTCTTTGTTTACTTCTTCTTTGTTTACTTCTTCTTTGTTTAAAGCACCACCTGCGGCACCACCACCTGCGACGCTGAAAGAAGCACCTTCTTTTAGATTATTATACGTATTGTTGTTGTTGTTGTTATTATTTTTGCTTGAATCACCATCTGGATTATTTTCTTTTTCTTCAATTTTTTGAATTTTTTTAACTTCAGGAATTTTTTCAACTTCAGAACGTACAGCTTCGTGCCAATCTGTGATGCACTTATACTTTTGCCTGCTAATCTTTGTAACTGCTTGGATTAAAGTCGCAAGATCGATATCTTGTTCTAGTTCGAATACTTCACCATCTTCTGTATTGTAAACAACCCTCTGTCCTTGTTTAGGTTCTGCATTTACACGCAGCATGCCATCCATACCGAACGTTATTGTCATTCTGGTATCTGAATATGGATTTTTGATGATCTGCCTAAAGAAAAAAGAATAAAATACAGAATTTATTGTATTCACTACGTTTTTTTTATAGAGATAATAGAGAGCAGTACTTTTCATGAGGTTGGCTTTACCTTCATCTTCATTTTCTGTTGTATTACTTCTTATTATTTTTGAAAAAAGCCAAGGTAAAAAGGTTTTGTTTTTCCTATCATTGATGTTTCTTTTTATCTCGGATTTAATGGTATCAGTATTTTCTTCAAAAAAACTATCACTGTTACTCTGAAAATCAGGAAAAGAATAACTACCATTAATAACACTTTCGAGATAATCTTTAGCATTTACTTCAAAATCTTGTTTATATATTGCATTTTTAAAACCTAAATAATCTGATATTGAATCATTAAATTTTCTCTCTTCTTCGTTTTTATAAAGCTGGTTTGGTTTGACCCATGCTAATAAACCAAGACCACAAAGCGTCAT
>JAGQHQ010000040.1 GCA_020431705.1 Candidatus Dependentiae bacterium | reverse complement strand
AATATAATGCAGGAATTGGTAGCTTAATATTGAATGAGATACAAGGATTTACGTTTAATGGTGAGCAGTTTGTGATTGTCAATTGTGATGAAGCAACGCGAACAGAAACATAGTTTAGCTATAAATAATGAGTTTTGAAGAAGACTCTTGACATAGAAGGTATGCTGTTATACGTTTGCCCTAAAAGCGCACTATATCACTGTAAAGCTGTTTAGCTTAATGTGTTTGTGCTGGTAAAGGGTGAGTAAAAAGTAAATGTAAAAGGAGATGAATGAAGCTCATCAAAAAAACATGTTCTATATTTTTCTATACCTTATTTTTATTGGTGATGCTTCTGACTTCTTCTTTGGTAATGTCAGCAGCAGAGTTTCAGAAAAGACTTGTTTTATCGAGTGATTCAACTACCTCAATGTTTGATGGTGATCTTCCAGCTTCTAGTATTGTCCAATTAAACGGCGGAACACTTGATTTACATAATGATTTACGTCTGAAAGGAGCATCTTCTTTAGAGGGACCAGGTACTATATTTGGTAATGCCTATTTGATTAATCTAGGCCCAGCAGTCGATAGTTGTTCTGTAACTCACTTTGTAGATGTTCATATGACCGTTGAAGCGCCTGTTACAAAAGTTGATAAGTGTATCAATTTTAGCGGAACAAGTTCTATTAATGGTAACAACAATATAATTGATTTGAGTGATAAAGGTAGTATTGCTGTGGCTTCTGGATCAACGCTTTATTTATCAAATGTAGTTTTGAAAGGTGTTGGGCGTGATGCTGGCAATATTATTCTTGCAGATAATACTGCTACTATAAAAATCTCTAATGTTGTTGTTGAGCTTGTTGGAGATGTGACAACTACACGAGGAAATGTTGTTGTTGTAGGTCCTTCAACCTGGGTTATAAAAAATAATATTTGGAAATTTGATGAATGCGCAAAACTTACTGTCGATGGTATGACGCTTTGGAAAGACTATGCTGGTGCAGAAAGTCGTGGTAATGTTGTTTTTGCCGATGTTAATTCTTTGAGTCTTATTGCTCACGGTACTATTCGATCAATTGATGAGCGAAACGATCTTGTTATGCTACGTTCTAAAATTGGGGAGATGAAAGTTCAGCTTGAATTATTAGAAACATGTTGTGATGATTTAAGGACAAGCACAGGTGAGTTACAGTCGCAGTTAGATGAATGTTGTTCAAGCTTAAAAACAAGTACTGGGCAGTTACAATCGCAAATTGATGAAATTAATGATCTTTATATATCAGAACAAGAAGTACTTGATTCACGAGTAGAAGTTCTAGAAACGTGCTGTGATGAATTACGTACAAGTACTGGTGAGCTGGTGTCTCAAATAGATGATTTATGTTCTCAGCTTGGTTGTGAATGTACTATTTTAGTGACGGGTACGCTAGAGTTTACACTGGATATGTTGCCAGGAATAAATGAGGCAGTAGTATTTAAATTTGATCCATGCTTTGCGCCATGTAAAGATAAACCTCGTTTGGTGTTTGACCCAGCAGTATATGGTAACGATGGTCGTGTTGTGTTACCAGCCGGTTCTCGCATGGTATTTACCGGAGAAGGTATTGTAGAATTACTGGATGGTGTTGAATTTAATATGGAAGGAACACCATATTGTCTTGACCCGAATCCACCAGCAAATCCACAAGCAGACTGGCCATGTTTGATAACAGAAAATTGTGCAGTGATGCATCTAGATATGAAAGCCACAGTTTCAATAGGTGGCGGCGCAAGCAATGATGTAAATGGATCTGGTGGTGCAGGTTGTGTAATTACGCGTAAAGGCGGTACGATTTTACTCGACCAAGAATCACACTTAGTATTTGGTAATACATACGCAGATGATATGTTAGTAAGTACAGAATTTGCAAGTGCAATAATTACTAATGATCCAAAAGCATTAATTACATTCGAAAAAGCATGTTTTGATGTAATTTTCAATCATCAAGCAGCGTTGAGCGTGTT
>JAGQHQ010000039.1 GCA_020431705.1 Candidatus Dependentiae bacterium | reverse complement strand
ATTTTTTTTTTATAAATTCACTGAAAAAATCAGAAACGAAATTTCGATGTGTTTTACAAATTTTTATATTTATTATTTATATCATTAATATTCGTTTTTGCACTTGTATTTAATATATGACAGTCACTTGCCATTTTCCCTGTTTTTATCAGTAACCTATTTGTAGGACCCAGTGATAATAGCTGACTGTATTCTATAGCTAATTCAGTCAGCTCAGGTCTAACATAATCAATATTACCTCGTAACATTTTTGACAAACCTGAAATATTAACATTTAAGAAATCATGTTCTGTACCAAAAAATCTTCTCATATATAAACTTTCAGCTACTTCTATTGCAGAAACATATATATCTTCAACTAAGGAGAGTGATTGGGGTTGAGCTAAAATTTGTTTAATATTTGCTTTTTCATCTATAAGTTCATTTAAAGGTACCTTGGAAACATCTTTTTTCCCTTTATGGATATTTGGACCTAACAAATCAGGAAAGGATTCATAATATCGATTGATTTCATTAGCTAATTGAACTTTTTTTTTCTCTTCAGGACTTAACTCTCTTCTTGCTTGTGTAAGAGTCTCCATAGCCCATTTAACATCTTTTTTTAAAGCTCCACGTTTATTAAATCTTGATGTTAATTCTTGTTTCGTGTCATTGAATTCTTTGTTCAGATTAGCATTAAAAGCTTTGGAATCAGCGGCAAGAGAGTCATCCCAAGAGAAACTAGAACTGGAAGTATTTTGGAGATTTTTTTCGTTAAGTTTTTCATTGACATTACTCTCGAAAGCAACTTTTTTAGGTCTTCCCCTTTTCTTGGTACTATCGTTTTTGTTGTCTGTTGATATGTTTTTAATATTTTTGATATCTGGTTTTGGTTTCGTTGTATTATTAATAATATTATTGTTACCAAATAATTCTTGTGATATATTATTAATTTTATCGGTAGTGGCTTTAAGATTTTCGTTTGAAGTTGTTGTTGAAGTTGTTGTTGAAGGTGTTGTTGTTTTTTGTAGTTTTTCTTCTTTTTGTTTGTCTTTCGGTGTTGACAAAAGGTCCCATGTTCCATCTGTATTTTTGGTTATATTTATATCAGAGTTATTAACATTATTAGAACTTTTTTTTTGTTTAGAATCTGTAGCTCCTATGATTGCTGATAAACTCATTTTCTACAGTTTCTACTTCTTTTTTTTTTATATATTTTTTTTTTTTTTTTTTTCTAAACTTAGATATTTTTAAATAAATAAACAATGGCAAGTGATTATCCTCGATATGTGTTTTTTAAAGATAGTACGGGTACATTATCTATAAATAATTTAGAAGTATCAGGAGCTGAATGGGAAGGTAAAACATGGGACCCACAAATAATCCCAGCAGATTATTTAAATCTTAGTTCTTTTACAATTACAAAATGTGGATATTCAAGAGTAGGTAATTATGTAAATGCCTTCATTGTAGGAAATGCTAGTACATCTTCAACAGGAGCTCTTACACATATAGAATTTAGATTACCTGTACCTGTTAAAAATAATTTTGCAAGTATTATGGAAATTGCTGGAGGTGGTACAGCTTTAAGTGGATCTGGGTTAGATGGTCTTGTGCCTTATTCTCCAACAGGTCAAAAAACAGATGCTGGTTTGCAATGGACCAGCACAAGCACTGGAACAGAACAGATTAGATTTATGTTTATGTATTTAATAGAATAATTTAAGTGAAAAATGTATCGAAATTTCGTTTCTGATTTTTTCAGTGAATTTATAAAAAAAAAAAAATAGACCCCCCATAGCTCAGATGTGAAGTTTAGTCCACGTGCCTCTAACGAAATTTCGAAATTTCGTTTTATTTTTCAGTGAATTTATAAAAAAAAAAATATACCCCCCCATAGCTCAGATGTGAAGTTTAGACCATGTGTTGTTCAAAACGAAATTTCGAAATTTCGTTATGTACAAAAAAGGAAATTTATTACTCTGATACCAAAGATTTCATAAAAATTAATATATTTTTAAAAAAAGAAATTTCGAAATAATTAACTTTTTTTACTGAAAAATTAAAAATTAA
>JAGQHQ010000038.1 GCA_020431705.1 Candidatus Dependentiae bacterium | reverse complement strand
AACCTTTCTACCTTGGCTTTTTTCTAAAATAAAACCTGTTTTCGATGAAGATACAAAGAAGCGCATCACACAGATTGCTCTATATAATTTCTTTGAAAAAAAAATTGCTGAGCAAGAAGAACCCGTAGAGAGTACAATAAATTCTATACTTTATCCTTTTTTCTTTAGTAACACCCAAAATTTTGTGCAAGAAGATGATAGCGAGCAAGAAGATGATGACAGACAAGCAGCAGAAGATAACGCAGATACTACAATGACAATAAAGTTCTATGTGAATGGCATGTTGAGTGTAGAAGCAGAAGAAAAAGACGCAACAATACTAGTAGATAAAAAAGAAAAAAAAATAATAAAAAAAGAAAGTAGCGATCTTGAGACTTTAATCAAAGCAGTTACAAAAATTAGCAATAAACAGTACCGTTGCATCACAGATTGGCACAAAGGTGTGCGTGAAAAAATTGAAGAAATTAAAGAAGAAGAAAAAAGGATACGGAGAAACTCATTGGCAGATATAACAGAAGCGAGGCTGATAGAAAAAGAAAAAAGTGCAGCAGCTGAGAAAAAACAAGAAGAAAAAAAAAGATTGAGAAAAGCAACAGAAATATTCATTATGTCAATGGACAAGGTTACGAAAAATAATAGCAATAATAGCATAATCAGAATAGCAGCCGAAAAAAAAGTGAAGCCGAAAAAAAAAGAAAATGCAGCAGCATCAGTAGAAGTAGCATCAGTAAAAGCAACTGAAGCAGTAAATGCAGCAGCTGAAGGAGTAACAGCAGCAGTTAATGATAGTGTAATAGAATCAGTAAAAGCAGCTGAAGCAGTAACAGCAGCAGCAAAAGTGAAGCCGAAAAAAAAAGAAGAAGTAAAAAGATTGAAAAAAGCAACAGAAATATTCACAAGGAGAAATCATGATACTTTAATCAAAGTGGTTACAAATATTAAAGATAAAAAGTACAATGGCATCACAGATTGGTATGAAGATATATGTTCTGAATTTGAAATAGTTCAAAAAGAAGCATCAGTAAAAGCAGCTGAAGCAGTAACAGTAGCAGCATCAGTAAAAGCCGCTGAAGAAGTAACAGCAGCAGTAACAGCAGTAGTTTATGATAGTGTAATAGAATCAGTAAAAGCAGCTGAAGCAGTAACCGCAGCAGTAAAAGCAGCAGCAAAAGTAGTAAGAAAAGGCAAAAAAGCAGCACTAGAAAATGCAGCAGTTAATGATAGTGTAATAGAATCAGTAAAAGCAGCAGTTGATGTTAGTGTAATAGAATCAGTAAAAGCAGCTGACGCAGTAACAGCATCAGTAACAGCAGCAGTTGATGATAGTGTAATAGAAGGTGATTCAAGTAAAGAAGAAAAAGAATATAAAGCGATACTGAGAAACGAATCAGCAAAAGCTGTAATAGCAGAAGAAATAGCACTAGAAAATGCAGCTGAAGAAGTAAAAGCATCGGTAAAAGCAGCTGAAGCAGTAACCGCAGCAGTAAAAGCAGCAGTTGATGTTAGTGTAATAGAAGGTGATTCAAGCGAAAAAGAAAAATATATGGCAGCAGCGAAACAAAGTATAAAAAAAGCATTAAATGCTATTAATAGTAAAGGCAAAGCTTCTGCTCGTCTAAAAAAATGGTCTTATGGAAACAATACCAACTTTAATGGCAAGATTACCAAATACAACAATACACAAAAGTATAAAATCTGTATAGGTGCAACTATTAAAACACGAGGAATTAAAAAAATTAAAACACGAGAAGCTAAAAAAGTTGAAGTCACATCCTATGAGCTGGGATTTATATCCTATAAATTTATTATTGTTAATAATCAGAATAAAGATAATAATGCTATTGTAAATAAAATTTATGAGTGCATTGAAAAATGGAAAGAGAGTGATCCTGAAGTAGATGGCAATGAAGAGCCTAGGACTTTCTATGTCTAAAAAATTATTATTTATATTATTAACACTTGCTATTTCTCACAGCCTTGTAGCAATGAAACATAAACCTACGGCTGTAGAAAAAGCTTTTCGAGAAGAATTTCCTGTAGCACCATCAAAGCCTTTTACTCAAGTC
>JAGQHQ010000037.1 GCA_020431705.1 Candidatus Dependentiae bacterium | reverse complement strand
AAAAATAGAAGTACGAAAAATTGAAGGGAGGGTGCGTGCTTATTTAGGGGATAAAGAGCTGAAGTGTAAGCCTCTTAATGAAATTTATGATGAGAGTCCAAAGTATCCACCTTTAACGGAAGTTCACCCCAGAAAATAATGTAAATATATTTGAGAGCTTTCTGTAAGCCTATTTTTTTGATTTTTTTTGTAGTCTTGTAAAATAATGCAAAAAATGATTGACATATAATCTTTAACATTTAAAATGTAGTCATGTATATAGCAAAGCATTATTCCAAAATCGCCTCAGGAAAGGTATACCGGTCTGTATTATTGCGAGAATCATATCGCGAAAATGGAAAAGTAAAGAATCGGACTTTAGCAAACCTAAAACACTTGCCGGATGACGTGATCGATGCAATTGAGATGGCTTTAAAGCATAAAAACGACTTGGCTGTTCTTCAGATGGCCCAACTTCCAGGGTTCCAAATTATTCAGGGTAAATCCATTGGTGATCTATTAACAATAAAACATGTTTCTGAAGAATTAGGGATTTCTTCAGCTCTCGGTTCGAGTTTTCAAGGAAAATTAGCTCTATGGCAAGTGATGGCTCGCATCATCGGTCAAGGTTCTAGACTTTCTTCTGTGCGACTCGCATCTAAAGAGTGTGATGTGAGTTCTGTGTTAAAACTAAAGCGTGGCTTTGATGAGAACGATCTCTATGAAAATTTGGCATGGTTAGCAGATAACCAAACAAAGATTGAAGATGATCTTTTTCAGAAACGCTATGCAGATGGCCGCAAACCTAGTATTTTTTTATACGATGTCACCAGCTCCTATCTGGAAGGAACTCATAATGAGCTAGCGGAATTTGGGTATAACAGAGATAAAAAAAAGGGCAAAAAACAAATTGTAATAGGTCTTCTCTGTGATGAGGAGGGGAACCCATTATCCACGCAGGTATTTAAAGGCAACACGCAAGATCCGGCAACGGTGTCTGAACAAGTAAAGAAAATTGCTCAACGTTTTGGTTGCACTGATGTAACTTTTGTCGGTGATAAGGGAATGATTAAAAAGGGACAAATTGACACACTTCAAAAGCAAGGGTTTCACTATATTACTTCTATTACCAAGCCTCAGATTAAAAAACTATTAGCGGATGGCTTGTTTAAGATGGAGCTATTTGACATAACAATCTGTGAAATTGCAGAGAGTAACACTCGTTATATATTACGTAAAAACCCAGTGCGAGCAAGGGAGATGCAGCGAATCCGTGAAGAAAAATTGGAACGAATCAAGAATGCGATAGATGAAGAAAATGAGTATCTCAAAAATCATTCTAAAGCTGATCCGGAAAAGGCATTAAATAGGGTTTCTAACAAGATAAAACGATACAAATGCCTTAGTTGGCTAACAGTTACGCGAAATGAACGATTGCTCGCACTCTTTTTGAATTCAGAGGCAATGGAAGAGGATGCAAAACTGGATGGGTGTTATGCAATAAAAACAGACCTTGGCACTGGTAAAATGAACGCTCAAGCGATTCATGATAGGTACAAGGATTTAGCATTGGTTGAATGGGCATTTCGAACTGAAAAAACAACCCATCTTGAATTAAGACCAGTATACGTACGACGTGAGAAAAGTACATATGGGCATGTTTTCACAGTGATGTTATCTTATTTGATCGTTAGACACCTGGCTAAGCACTGGGAAAAAATCAATCTTAAAGTCGAAGAAGGAATAAGACTATTGTCTAAATTGTGTACTCAAGAGCTACACATAATGGGTAGAGAAGCTCAAACCTACATTCCAACACCAGTCAATCGTGAGAAACAACTCTTGGAAAGCATAGGCCTAACATTACCTAAAACACTCAAAAAAGTTGAAGTACCTATTAAAACGCGTAAGACTGTGCGGAAAGCTGCAAGATGCGAATGATAAATTAGTGACTACATGTTTTTTGTATAAGTATTTATTTTTGAAAATCTTAGATGAATATTAGGGGTGAACTTCCGGTAAAAAAGTCGCTTACTTTGCAGGGACAGCAGCTAAGGTTGTAGGTTTTGGTCTTGCGGGGTGCTGGGCATCACGTATTGCCTACTCTCCCTGAAAGGGAGAGAGCGTTTAACGTTTGAAGAATCTTT
>JAGQHQ010000036.1 GCA_020431705.1 Candidatus Dependentiae bacterium | reverse complement strand
GGGAGTACATTAAAAATCAATAAACTTTTGAAGGGCTATGAAAAGCGGTGGCTTTTAAGCCACCCGTGCATTTACTTGTGCAATTGGTGGCTCAGCAGATCGATTTATAGAGGATTTTTACCAAATAACCCTAATTTACAACTGTTTTCTTTTTCGGTTGCCAACGGCGCAAGAGTTCCTGAAAAAGTATATCTTTAGCCAGTTGGGCAGGATTGTCTGTCGCGTCTTTTTGTGCTTTTTGTGCACTCAAGTGAATTTCTGAATCATCGTAGTGTTTTGAGTCGATATGATCAAGCTCTGGCAGTATGCTTTTTTGTGCAATTTGTTCTGTCTCGTACTCAGAAAATGCTTCAATAAAAAGTGCTTCAAGCATGCCAAAAAAGTCCAAAATTGTGTGTTGAATATTTTCAAGTGTTTTAAATTGCTCTAGATCTTGCTTATTGACTATTTTTTTATACAAACCTTTTTTTAATGCAGTTTTTAGCATTCGTCTAAACTTGGCATTGTCATGTTCCATAAACCAATGCAAAAGGCAAAGTAATTCATAAGAAATGACTAATTGTTCCTGTGGTTCCAATAGAGTGCTTGAAGAATGTTTCAGTGACATGAGGTAAACCTTTTGTAAATAAAAGCATTTAAAATCGCTTGCCATGCATTTGTTCGTATAATTTTTGTAATCGTTCAACTCGTTTGCGCATTGGTGGATGCGTAGAAAATAAAGAAGCCCATCCATTCGTAGTAAATGGGTGGACAATAAATAGTGGTGCGGTAGTTGCACGTGTTGCATCTTTATTGTCCATATGCGCACGCGGGATGTTGTTGTGTAATTTTTCTAATGCGCTTGCAAGTGCAAGTGGATCATGTGAGTAATGTGATCCTGTTTCATCTGCTAAATATTCACGTGATCGAGAAATAGCAAGTTGAATGAGCATTGCTGCAATGGGCATAAGCATTGCAACTAATAGCATAAAAATAGGATTACCGCGTTGGCGTCGGTCGTTACTCATTGAACCCCAAAATGCTGCGTATTGTATCATGTTTGCTAAATATCCAATAGCAGTTGCTACAGTGGCAGCAATAGTTGAAACTAAAATGTCCCTATTTTTTACGTGCGATAATTCATGAGCAAGTACGCCGCGCAACTCGTGTGTGTCAAGAACTTCTAAAATACCAGTGGTAACTGCAATTGATGCATGGCTTGGATTTCGCCCAGTTGCAAATGCATTTGCCATTGGTGTATTGATTAACCATAATTTTGGCATTGGTATTTTCATAGTAAGAGCAAGCTTTTGTACAATATCATATAGCCAACTATATTTTTCTGCGTCTAGTTTTTGTGCGCGATACATTTTTAGTACAATCGTTTCTGAAAAAAAGTAGGCTATTCCATTCATAACGAGTGCCATAATGAGCGCAAATTGCAACCCTGCAGTACCACCAAAAAGTTGACCAAGAAGGAGCAATAAACTACTGAGAGCACCGAGCAACAAAACTGTTTTAATTTTATTTATCCACATATGTACTCCTTGAGTTAATCTTCATCGTATTCAATTTCCCAATTATCAACATCGAAAATTTGAGATTGCTTAGTATCATGATTTCTATTTGTTTCGTTTTTGAGTTGTAATAACTTTTGTGCGTTATCACGGGCTGCTTGCTTGGTAACTTCAGTTTGTTTTTCAAGTTGTTGATTTGCTTGTTCAAATAGCTTATTTATATTTTTTTGCATTAACTTGATCTGTTTTTTAAGTTTTAAGATCATTTCCACACCAGCTAAATTGATACCCATTTGATGTGTTAAATAAATAATTTCTTCAAGTCGATCTACATCTTCTTCAGAAAAAAGGCGTGTGTTACCAGCCGAACGTTTTGGGCAAATAAAGCCTTCTTTTTCGTATAAACGAATTGTTTGCTGGTGTACAGAGAACATCTTAGCAACAGCAGAGATAGAAAAGTGCCCTTTTTTTCTTTTTATCTTCATAATGGTATACCAACTTTGAGAATATATAGTCTTACGACCATACCACACTATTTTGACAGTATACCATATATGGCAAAACAAATCATGCAAATACTAACACACCGATAGAGTAACGAAATAAGAATTTTCATATAGAAAATATTTGATATGATGTATAAATGGAGCGAATTGTGAAATTAAAAAATAAGTAAAAATAGAGTAGGCTAGCTTCGTT
>JAGQHQ010000035.1 GCA_020431705.1 Candidatus Dependentiae bacterium | reverse complement strand
ATAAGTCTTTCTTAAGAAATACTTTGCAATATTTTCTGAAGTCAAGGGGATTCTCACACTGCTTAAATAAGACTGACAGCATTCTATATAACTTGGCAATTTCACTAAGTTTTGAATATCCGTTCTATGAATGTTGTAGTTATTTGCAGCAGCCGTACCTTCAAACATCATATTGCCCCATCCGTCATTTGTGACTTTTAAATTATCATCCAAAATAATGTCCTTTTCCAAATTTGGAAAAATATCAGATATTTCTTCCCAGAAATTTCGTTCATTTTTCGCAAAGCCACTCTGATTGTGATTTTTTACAAAGTCACAATATTTTTTGTACATTCCCAATTGGGAAACCATTTTGGGCCAATTCTCAACATTCCTTTTTAGTAACTTATAATTTTGTGACTCTTCATCAGGAAAGAACTCTTTAGTAATTTGTGCCGCTTCAGTAGATATAATCTCACTGGTAGATATCAGGACATTATTAAAGGTGGTACCGGTGGCCAGGAGCTCTCTTATGAAAATAGAGACTGTAGTATTACCTAGCTCTGTAAGGGAAAGATCATTATAAGCCCAAAGCGGCGCCATACCAATCTTATAATTACTTTTTGTTTTATAAGATTCCAATTTCTCAGGTCTATATGCAAACTCATAGAACAAGGCCTGGAGCATGAAATTCTGTTGTAATAGACCTTTCTCTTTACTTAACAAAAAGTCCATGGCAGCATGCAGAGCGTCCTTATCAGCAATCTTGGTTTTCATATAGACTATCCGTCTTTCATTGATATCTATATTTGCATTTTTTTCACAAACAGAGTTAGAACAAAATACAAAGCGACTGTAATTTTCACTCTGCTTGGCATCCTTTCTCATTTCCCGAATTATCACGGAATTTCCAGTAATATATTGTTTAATTTGATTTTGGTAATCTCCATTGAACGAATTTTCCTCAATCAAAATTAACAATTTTCGGTTAATTAAAGAATTAAAATTACCAAAAAAGTGCTCTAAACGGCAACCCTGTACAAATAAGGCATCTCCTAACAACGGCTTCATAATATTTTCAAAAAACCAAGATTTACCAGATCCCTGAGGTCCGAAAAATAATGGACAATGCATTGGCTTCACCATTGGATTCTGAAAGATGTCCATAATAAAGGACATAAAATAATAATACTTCACTCTGTCATTATCACAGAGTGTCATTTTTACCCAATCTTTTACAAATTTCACATAATCATTTTCCTGGAAATTTCGAACATATTTCCAATTAGCTTCTAAGACTTCTTTCGGAATATGTGAAAATGGAAACCCAGTAAATTCATTAATTTCGTAAGGGAGTGGCTTTACATAGGCAAAATCACTCTGCTTACCATCTCGCTCAGCATTATACATAATGGTATTTACATTAAACGGAGTGAAACTCCGCACAGATATCACTCTAACATAAGGAGACTGTAAATAGGCTTTCAAAAAAGGTATAATAACCTTGGCAGTAGGAGCTTCTATTTCTCCGTTTTGGATTCTCTGTAAAAAAACGAGCCGCTGTTGTTGTTTAATATTCAAAGTTTTCCCAGAATTTAATTTAGCCTGTAAATCGTGAAATTCTAAATTAAAGTCTGTGGCACATGTCTTTGCAGCGGAGTGAAGTTCATTGTTTAAAAAAGGTAATAAAAATAGAAGCTTTTGTAATTCCTCCCCAGTTACATCTGACATTTGACATGTATAATTAAAAATAAGTCGACTTCTACAGATTGACTGTATACTTCCCTTGCCTCGATATTCTCTAATTTTTATTTTGGGAAACTCCTTTTTAACACTCACAGAATCTGGATAGTTACAGATATCATAATCTAGAAAACATTCTAGCACAGTCTCTGTTTTAGCCGTAGCATCCAAGGCATAAAAATTCTGGAGAAGTTCAAAAATGGCTTTTATTTTTCCGGATAAATTAGGAACAATCAGTCTGTCAGTATCTGTGTTGTCATAATCCTGTTGTCTTTCTGATAAAATTCCACGAATTTTCGGGACAATATTCTCTAAATCTTCCGAAGTTTTTGAAATTTCAGGGAAATAAAAATGAAACGGTTTAACAAGAGAGCGAGTACCACTATTATTACAGATAGTATCTACATTTTCACAAGTATTATCATCAAAATCACGTCTGTGTTGTTTCTCTAAATGGCTGTGTAAAAGGTTTTTATATACATTGGTAGACATATCTATTTTTGTGTGTGTGTGTGTGTGTGTGTGTTTGATGGATATAAAA
>JAGQHQ010000034.1 GCA_020431705.1 Candidatus Dependentiae bacterium | reverse complement strand
ACTATATAGCAGCAATCCAAATTGCCGCTATATTCTATACTTTGAGGCATTTATGAATTTTGGGATAGATTCTAAACTACATGATTACATGATAGCACTTATTGTACAGATATAGCACAAAACTAACAATTGAATCGTTCTATACAAAATAGTAAAAAAAGGAAATAGTATAAAAAACCTATCTCGAAAAAACTCTTCATATTACTTTTGGTGACAACAAATTTGACATTTTTTTGTCCGCTATGATCAAAACTAGGACATCACCATATTACTATAATTAGTAATAATCTGGTAGTTATGATATGGTAAGATCCAACAATATGATTATAAGGTATATATGATACCAATAAAGCTACAATTAAAAAACTTTTTAAGCTATGGACCGACACTACAAACTATCGATTTTGGGCAATATCCACTTATCTGCCTATCAGGTAAAAATGGACATGGTAAATCAGCCTTACTGGATGCAATTACCTGGGCAATCTGGGGACAAGCTAGAAAAACAAATAGCACTTCAAAAGCAGATGAGGGATTGCTCCGTTTAGGGCAAACACAAATGCAGGTAATATTGGAATTTGAGTGCAATAATCAGCATTATCGAATTCGACGAGAATTTGCACTCAGCTACGGTAAATCATATGCCGCACTTGATTTTGGAATCTTTAATCAAGATAAAAAAAGTTTTATCCCATTAACAGATAAAACAATCAAAAAAACACAAAAAAAAATAGAGGACACAATTCATTTAGGTTTTGAATCATTTACCAACTCTGCCTTTTTACGACAAGGGCAAGCCAATGAATTTTCTCAAAAAATGCCTAAAGATCGTAAAGAAATTTTAGCCACCATTTTGGGGCTTAATGAGTACGAACAAATAAAAAAATTGGCTAATGAAAAAATGCGCTACTGCACTAATGAACGAAAAGGATATTTGGCTATCCAAGAAAAGCGTACACAAGAATTAAAGTATAAAGAAGAATTAGAAAAAGAACTCGTCGCAACCTCTAAACAAATTGATGAATTAAAAAAAAAAGAAGCTCAAATCATCATACAAATAAAGCTAAAACAGAAAGAAAGAGAGCTGCTACTCGAGGTTAAAAAAAATTATGAAATTGTGCAGGTACGACTTAAGCAATTAAAAGAAAAAATAAATGAACAACAAGAACTATTACACACACACGTCGATGCATGGCGCTCGGTTCACCAACAACAACTTGAGCAAACGAATATGCAGCACGTAACGGAGAAAAAAGAAGATTTGACACAAAAAATCAATCAATATAACGAGCTACTACAAGAACATTTGCAACTCAAAGAGCACATACTTAAAAAAAAAGAAGATATTCAAAAAGTAACTCAAGAAATTACACACAAGTACACACAAGAAATACAAAAAAAACAAATACATTTGGAACGTTTGACTATCGAAAGACAAAATAATCATAAGAAAATAGATGAATTAGAAAAAAATATACAAGAACAAGAAATAGAAATAAACGCGTGTGTAGCAACAATTCAAATGTTGAAAAAAACCACAACACAACAGCCACATAATGACAAAAAACAAGAAAGTGAACTCAAGCAGTTTGAGCGGCGCAAAGAATATTATCAACGCTACATCGCACAAGGCAATTGGACAAAGCAGGAGCTTAATGCACTCCAACAAAAAAAAGCACTTGTTCATGATGCAGATTCACCAAGTTGCCCTTTGTGTGAGCAAAATCTTTCTGCAGCACGACGACGATTTTTAAAGCAAAAATTTGCAAGCCAGCAGGAATTCTTAGAACATCGCTTTGATCGATTACGCACTATTATAACAAACTTAAAAGCGACTTTGATAACACAACATAAATCACTTGAGATTATCAAGCAAGAAGCTGAGAAGAAAAAAACACAACATGCACACTATCAAGAACTAGAAAAAACACACAAAAAATTGTGTGAATCATTAGAAAAGACTCAATCACAAATTACTTTACATGAAAAAGGCATACATGAAGCCAATAAACAGATTGAAAATCAGCGAAAAATTATAAACGAGCTTGAACAAAACAAAACAAAAAATATAGAAAATAATCTAATGCACAAAAAAATTCGTGATGAATTAGAAACAATCAATAAAAATCTTGTAAACAATAGCTACAATAGGCAAGAACACAGAAAAACTCAGATTGAATTAGAGAAAATAGAAAAACTGCACAAACAGCATATTAAATTTTTACAAGAGCTGAGCAAGCAAGCTGAACGAAGACAACAGATCAGTTCACTGTGTATACAACTAAAAAAGAATAAAAAAGAAAAAAAAGTACTTGATAAAGAACAAGAAAAATACAAAAAAAAATTTGAAAAAGAGGACATCTTAAAAAAAGAAGAAGCAATATTAACAGAAAAACAACAACTACTTGTACGAGAAAAAGAAAAAGTATTGCAACAGAAAGGACGAATTGAGAATCAAAAAGAAAAACTTGCACAAGTAGAAAAAGAATTTAAAAACGAAGAAAAAATTCTTGAAAATCTACAACAAACTATTGATGATTATCATGCAATTGCTACCGCAACTGGAAAAGATGGTATTCAAGCATTATTAATCGAAGATGCAATTCCAGAAATTGAGCAAGAAGCAAACTATTTGCTTGCAAAACTTACAGATAATCAATCACAAATTATTATTGAATCGCTCCGTGACTTGAAAAAGGGTGGCACACGCGAAACACTTGATATAAAAGTATCTGATAGCATGGGAATTCGGCCATATGAAATGTTTTCTGGCGGTGAAGCATTCAGAATTGATTTTGCCTTACGTATCGCTATCTCAAAATTACTCGCACGTCGTGCAGGCACGTTACTACAAACACTCATTATTGATGAAGGTTTTGGCTCACAAGATGAAGAAGGTCTTTATCATATTATGGACGCAATTTACAAAATCCAAGATGACTTCTGTAAAGTTATAATCGTTTCGCATTTGACTAGCATAAAGGATATGTTTCCCGTTCACTTTTTTATACAAAAAGGCGCAGATGGCAGTGTTGTTAAAGTTATTGAACAAGGATAGTCTATAAGAATCTATCCCAAAATTCATAAATGCCTCAAAGTATAGAATATAGCGGCAATTTGGATTGCTGCTATATAGTTT
>JAGQHQ010000033.1 GCA_020431705.1 Candidatus Dependentiae bacterium | reverse complement strand
TTCCGTTCTGTACAATTTCGTCAATTATGTAGTAAACTTCTTCTATGCTTTTTAGCATTGGCTAGCTCCTTTTTTTTTCCAAAAAACGAAGCTAGCCTACTCTATTTTTACTTATTTTTTAATTTCACAATTCGCTCAATAGTGTTACAAAAAATTGACATAATGATTGTTGCCTCTTATATTAAGAGGTAATTTTAATGCTAATAATTGATTGCTAGGATGTAATCATGTCAATTATCTTAACTGCTTGAGGAACAGCAGTCCATATATTTTTTTTGTTAGGCCATCTTAGATCTCTGCTTTTTTTGGTACTTCTTAACATCTGAGATTAGCTCATTCATTTTAAACCACTATTTTTTAATTTTCTTTTAATCCGTAAGGATATTTCTATGAATAGGCCACTTTTATCTATTAAAGGGATAACTAAAGTTTACTCTGGCAAAAATTCTGTTCGTGCACTAGATGGAGTTAGTCTAACCATTGACCATGGAGAAATCTTCGGTTTGCTTGGTGTTAATGGCGCCGGTAAAACTACACTATCTTCTATTATTGCTACACTACATCCACCAACTTCTGGTGATATTTTATTTCATGGAAAATCCATTTATCAAAACTTAGTAGAATTCCGAAAAGCACTTGGTTTTTGCCCACAGCACCAAAATCTTGATCAATTTTTAACCGTCAGAGAAAATCTTATTTTTGCTGGCCGCTATTTTCTAATGCCAGAGACAAAAATACAGAAGCGGGTTGATATGCTGATAGAGCAACTACAGTTAACTCGCTATGCTAATTTTAATATTAATGCGCTTTCTGGTGGAAATAAACAACGAGTATTGATTGCACGAGCACTCGTACACGAACCACAGTTAGTTATTCTTGATGAGCCAACTGTTGGACTTGATCCAGATATTAGACGTGCTTTATGGAATCTTATAAAAGATCTTAAAAAACTCAATATCAGTGTTATTTTAACAACACACTATCTTGATGAAGCAGAATACCTTTCTGATCGCATTTGTATTTTAGACAAAGGTAAAATTATACTCATAGATACACTTAAAACAATCAAAGAAACACACGGTATGGCTGGACTTGAAGATATTTTTTTGAAATTACTTAAGCAGCAACGCGAAGGAAAATAATGATCGCTCATAACATTCGTATAGTAGGACATTTACTGTACAGAGATCTGAAGGTACTAGCACAGAACTTACTTTCACGATTTATAGATAATATTGTAGTTATTTTAGTTATGACAATATTGTTTGGATCATTACTCCCACGCATGGGAATGAACGCCTCTTTGATTGGCCCAATGATTATTGGGACACTTATACAAATTGGCTTTCATAAAGGATTTACTATGTCATTAATACATCTGTATGACTTAGCATTCAATCGATGCATTGACTATTACATTACCCTACCATTACCTAAAAAATGGGTTTTTACTCGCTATGTTATTTCTTTTATGATTGAATACTCGATTATAGCAATTCCACTTTTACTTTTTGGGATCATATTACTTAGCCCAAGTTTTACTCTCATCAAAACAGATATTGCAGCACTCATAATTATCTACTTTTTAAGCTCGCTTTTTTTGGCATTACTTTTTTTGTATATTTCGTTTGCCTACTCTCTTGAGTGGGTTAAAGCAAATATATGGGCACGACGATTATCATGGTTATTTTTATTTAGTAGCACACTATTCCCATTCAAACCAATTGCGCAGGCATTTCCTAAGCTAAGTTACCTTTTTTTAATTAGCCCACTTACATATATTTCAGAAGGCTTACGATCAGCGTTGATTGGTGACAATATATTTATACCTGCCTGGTATTGCATCGGTATTGTAGCTACCTGGAATATCATTCTTATGTATGGGCTAAGCTATGCTGCAACAAAAAAACTTGATTTGATATAAGGATTAATATGTTAGCGTATTATTATTATTCACTTTCAATATTCATGCGCTTTTTAAAAAGAGACTTTTTTGTATATAGCAAGCAGTTGAAGGATTATGCGATAAACTACTGTCTGTTATTTCCAATTTTGATGTCTACCGTCTTTGGGTATATTTTGCCCTATGCAATAATGGGTATAACAGATAGAACACAAGCAACAGCTATTTTTGCAACAAGTTGTTTGATTATTATTATCGACGTTACATTTCGGTTAAGCTTCGAACTTTTATTTGACTTAGAAAATAAACGTTTTATTGAATATCAAATAAACTTACTCAGTCCACGATTATTACTGATTCAGCGCGTTGTATTTATCACCCTTTTTACCTTCCTACTCACATCTCCATTTTATCTTGTCACAACACTTCTTCTTCATAATGACCTTGATTTAAGTAATACATCATGGCTACAAACATATATAATTTTATTTTGTGGATCACTGGTATGCGCAAGCTATCAACAATTAGGAGCACTTGTTATGCAAAGCTCAAATAGAGTAGTTCAATATTGGACTCGCTTTAATATTCCCCTTATTTTGTTTGGTGGTTTTTGGACCCCATATGCAATATTAAAGCATTTTAGCCCGACACTAGCTTATATTAATTTGGCAAATCCTATTGTCTATATTACTGAAGGATTACGCCAAGCACTTGTCGGAGGCCAACAATTTTTACCTTTGTGGTTTTGCATTGTGATGATGCTAGGTATTTCTACTATATGCATATTGGCAACATTTTACCTGTTTAAAAAACACGTTGATCACATTTAGAAAATATGATACATTATAAAAACCTATCCCAAAATTAAAATCTTGAAATAACTCTATAAAAAAGAGGAAAATCTCGCTGACAAAAGGCAAACATGGGAAACCTGCAAGAAAATATATAAGCAACGAGGGTTTCTATTTGTATTAAATTGTTGACTTAATCCCACTCCAAATATGATACAATTAAGATATATGAAAGTACAAAGTACAAAAAGTGCGATATATAACCATTTAAAAAAGAAATATATGATTCACACATATATTATGTCAGCAATTATAGCAATTGCTTTATTCATTAGTCCAGTGTTACAAGCGCAGCAAGAACCTACTGGCGGTGGATTGTTTGATAGCTACAGCCTACCAAGTTTTCAAAGTATTTTAGAGAAAACGCAGGATACCGTCAACTGGATGAAGGAAACAGTTAAAGAACACCCAAAGACCGCTGTCCTCGGAATCGGAGCTCTGGCACTGTTTGGTGCCGCTTATTTCTTGATGCATAAGCAAAAATCTCAAGAAGATACAGACATTATGCGAAAAGAAATAAAAAAACTTAAGAAAGATATTGCGCGAGAAAAAGAAAAAGGAACAACTCATATATCCACTGAGACATATGAAACAATACGTAAATTTGCGGAAGCATTTATTGCAAAATTGAACGATACCAAGGAGTTTCCGCTCACATTCACAGGAGAAGTTGGCGAAAATTTTTTAGCGTCTATTGTTGCTAAAAAACAAAAAAACAAAGAAAAAACCTATAATCTGAAAATTACATTTAACAACAATAAAGAATATGAAACTGCCATTAATTCGATTAGTAAAGACAATGGTATAATATATAACATAATAGTTAGAACCTATCCCAAAATTAAAATCTTGAAATAATTTTGTAAAAAAAGGAAAATCTCGCTGATAAAAAGATGTTAA
>JAGQHQ010000032.1 GCA_020431705.1 Candidatus Dependentiae bacterium | reverse complement strand
CTATTCTTCCTTTTAACACTCTCTTTCTGTACTTTGGAATCCACACTAAGTGATACATAAGCCTATGCGTTGTTTGCAATCCTTTCCAATATTTACTCATATTGTCCAAGATGCCATTTTTAGTGTGCATTCGCAAAAGTTTTTAACTTTTACTCATATCCGCCCACTAAGGCAGACCATTCATCCCCGGCCTTAAAAGGCCACGGTTTTCTGGTCACGGAAATAAAAACTAAAAAAAACGATATTCCCGCATGCCTCTTCTGACTCACAACGCCCCCTAAACAACAAGATGAATTACTGCTAAAAATTCTCAGTATTTAAGGGAATATTATAATATATTTTTGCCATATTTACAAATGATTTTCCCTAAGTTTATCAAAAAAAGTAAGCATTATTCACATTCTCATGATGATCACATAAGTAACAGATAACTATATCCTATTCGATGAGTTTGCATCAAACTCCGATTTTAACAAATTCACATAATACTCAAGCGGATTATATGACGCTTTTTTCCTCATAAACCTTTTATTAACATCTAAACTACTTAGCGCAACTAACTTTGGCTTGTATGGGGATTTCCAATGCTCAAAATGGCAATATTCAGGTCCTAGAATAATTTTTGGCCGATTATATGCAAAATAATGGTTCAAATGACTCTCATCATTAACACGTGCAATATAACCTCGAGCCAAATCGATATTAATATTCTCTTGTGCGATACTAATTAGCTTCAAAAACTCTTTTTGTGTGCCACCATAAAATGCACCGGCAAAATAATGGGTCCCATGCGCTCTATGCATATGTGCCGTTGAAATTGGATTATGCTCATAGCCACGAGGCCTGAAACGAACTTGTGGATGAATAGTGGCTACCAAATCCCCCAATATTTCATCATCAACATCATCAACAAAAAGCATATCTGCATCGCATGAAAACAGATAATCACATTCCTTAAAATGATCTCTATATTTATGATACGTTGCAAAACGCATCATACTATCATATGGCCAACCCATTTGTTTCTGATATAATGTCACTGTATTTCTGGGTAAATCAATTGTACTATCAGTAAATACAAAATAATTAACTTTATGATTTTTACAAAAATGCACCTGCGCAGACTCTATCATGCGCTTTGCAGCCTCAAGATATTGCTGACCTGTAGCCATTACTAACAACCCAATGGTATATGTTTTTTGTTGCTTTTCTTTTTGTAAAAAGAAACCACTACTGGTATAAAACGCCCAACTGAATATACTAATAATGAGAATAGATAAAATGAATGAAAAATATTGATTCAACTTCATTGTATACTCTTTTTTAAAATCGTAAAATATATAGTAACATATCTCAAAAGTACTCATATGACAACGCAACTACTCCAAAAAAATACACTACTGAATATTATCTCACACTATATACCAGACAACCCTATTATTATAGAAGCTGGAGCTTTTGATGGTAGAGACACCAGAAAACTAAGCAGGCAATGGCCCTGTGGAACAATACATACTTTTGAACCAGTTCCAGATATTTTTGCGCTGCTAAAGAAAAATACAACCTCACTATCACATGTGCATTGCTACAATATCGCCCTGAGTGAAAAAACAGGCACTACTGTTTTTTATATTTCAGAAAAACCAAACAAACCAGGCCAACCATTTCAAGCTGGCTCATTACATAAACCACAAAAACGCCTTTCTTTTTCTGACGTACAATACAAAAAAACAATACACGTGCAAACAATAACCATTGACGATTGGGCAAAACAATATGGTGTTAATCATGTTGATTTTTTATGGTTGGACATGCAAGGACACGAATTACATGTACTTAAAGCTGCACCACACATACTGAAAACGATAAAAGTAATTTATACTGAAGTTAATTTTGGCCAAGCATACGAAAACCAATATACCTACGAGCAAGTAAAACAATGGCTAGAAAAAAGGAATTTTCAAGAAATTGGACGTGATTTTATCGATCAAAAACAATGGTTTTTTGGCAACGTCTTATTTGTAAAAAAATAAGACAATCTCATACATATCATATGCAAATACAATAAAAAGCACAATGAATATATGCACCCTGAATTGCTTTATTATATATATAGCGGTATAGTTAGGTGTGTTTATATATTATTTATTTTTAATAGGGTGGATTTTTTATGAAAAAGTGTACTGTTTTTTTTATGATTATTAGCTCACTATTTATTTCTTTTCCTCATTTGTATGGAATATCTGATACAGGATCACGTACGAAAGAATCTGATACAAAAAATGGAAAACGTAGTGACTCTAATGAAAAAACAACCTTGACAATGGAAGAGTACGAAAAATTACAACACCAAGCAGCACAATTAGATCAAAAGTATAGAGAGCAATCACCTTATCTACCAATTGTTATAAATCTTTCACTTCTTTGTAGTACTATAGCTTTGGTTGCTGTTGGCATCACAAGTCATTATTGTCTCGAAGAGTCAAACAGAAAAATAGTGAACTTTTGTGGACTTGGTGCTATTTTAGCTGGAGCGTTTACTACGCTAACCTATTTCTCGATAAGAGAAAACTATGCATTGCACTCTACAAATTTTTATAACAAATATGTTGCATCGTCTTCAAGTAAAAATGAAAAGAAAGTAAGTACCAAGTAAGTACTTCAAACAACCCGACATTATCAGCCACTAATGCATTGCTAATCCATCGAGCATGTTCGGAAAGCATAATAATTTTATGACCCGAACGCTCTACCTACTTATACTAAACATATTTTGCTTGGTCTCGGTTTATTTATGTAAATATTTTTCTTTGATATAACATAAAAATTATGTTACGAGTAATGTGTTATGCTATACATATACAAAAAGGCGCTCGCATGAACCCTATATATGTACTTGCTTGGTCTCTAGCTATATATCCATTTATTTCAGCCAATATGGCACCAGAAGGATTCGAACGATTTTTAAACTACTACTTTGTTGAAACAGGAACCTATCAAGGAAAGAGTATTCGCCTCAAAACACATACTATTGTAATTAACAACATGCACTGTTGCGATCATATTCTATTTAATTATTTATCTCGGCAAGACATCTATACAAAAATAAATCCAGATTACATCGTTACTTATATTAATGGTGGGGACAAAGGTGAGTGTAAAGATAATATCATGGTTGCATATATACTCAAAAAATAACGATTTTCATCTCATCGCCATAACAGCGAGTTTGTGCCTATTACTATTTTCTAACTCACACACAATAGACGTTATTATTCCCTGTACAAGTAAAGATAAACGCACACTCGAACTTTGTATTGAAGGTATTCAGAAAAACGGAAAAAATATTAATCGAATCATTGTGATATCAGATAAAAAATTAACTGATAATGCCGAGTGGTTCGATGAAAAAAAATATCCATTTTCTAGAATTGATATTGCTACATATATTTTCAAAGACAAACAAAAAACCAAAAATTACTTAACAAAAAGAAAAAATCGCATTGGTTGGATTTTTCAGCAGCTACTTAAACTTTATGCACTATTCGTAGTTCCAGATATTTCTGATGACATACTTGTTCTTGATGCTGATACTATATTTCTACGCCCGATTACATTCATTGATGAAGATGGCACTGCATTATATGGCATTGGTTCTGAGTATCATATGCCCTACTTTGAACACGGTAAAAAACTAATCCCTGGATTTAAGCGTGTCATAGAAAGCGTATCTGGTATTTGCCATCACATGCTTTTTCAACGATCTGTTTTACAAGATTTGTTTACTGTTGTTGAACAGCACCACAAAGAGAAATTTTGGCAAGCCTTTTGTAATTGTATTGATCTAAAAAACCTAGCTGGTTCATGTGCATCTGAATATGAACTCTATTTTAATTTTATTTTTGACAATCAATATCCAGTTAAAATAAGAAAACTCAGATGGAGTAATATTCGTTTCTCAAATTTCAACAAAAAAAAGAAAGAGCCGTATGATTACCTTTCGTGCCATACCTACCTATAAAAAATTTATAATTTTTATCTTTCCTTTCTTTCTTTTCCTATTATTACAACTGCATGCATATAATTACAGTATCGTTTTTGTCCATATTGGTAAAACATTACCAAACTACTTACCTACTGCACTCGAGCAAGCACGTTTATTTAGAACCTATCCCAAAATTAAAATCTTGAAATAATTTTGTAAAAAAAGGAAAATCTCGCTGATAAAAAGATGTTAA
>JAGQHQ010000031.1 GCA_020431705.1 Candidatus Dependentiae bacterium | reverse complement strand
ATTAATACCTGCAGGCTCAGTATTGGCAGCAGGGTCAGTTGTAGATGGTATACCATTAGTAAGTCCACTGACTGTTGCAACAGATACAGTATTTAACAGGGCAACACAACTAGCGGCAGGTACTACAATTGCACCGTTCCAAATTGTAGGTAGTACAATACCATTAGCCTCAGCACTATTGCTACCGCCAGCTTCTCGCTTACCTGTAGGTTCAACAATTTCACCAGAGTCAGAACGAGTAAACACAACAACAGACTTACAGGAAAACTTCTTTGAAACGATTGCGCCATTAGTAACTATATTTAGTGAAATGTCATTTATTGCATCCAATGCAACAACTCCTGATGGTAGAATTTTAGTGCGTCTTGGTTCACTGGACCCAGCATCAGACGGAGTACTTGGAGCGTTGTGTCCGCCAGTAAGAGATGGTGTGCGCCGCGATGGTTCAGTTGTTCGTTTGCAATCGGGTGATCATGATGTGCAATATAATGCAGGAATTGGTAGCTTAATATTGAATGAAATACAAGGATTTACGTTTAATGGTGAGCAGTTTGTGATTATCAATTGTGATGAAGCAACGCGAACGGAAACATAAAAAATAATAATAAAGGGATAAAAGATTTTTTTACCCGATTATTAAGAATTTGCTTGATTATATTGGCTAGTAATAATGAAGAGTCTGATACGAAGAGTTAGGAGAGTATAGATGATGCGATATTATACACGTTATTCTGTGCGTTTTTTGATAATTTTTGGCTTTTTTTTAACATTTTCACAATATCTTTCTGCTGTGGATGGTAGTTTAGATACATTATTTGATACTGATGGTAAGCGAACAGTTGATTTTGGTGGTGGAAATTTTGCCAGCGCAATAGCATTGCAGCCTGATGGGAAAAGTGTTGCTGTTGGTTCGACAGAACCATCTGGTGGTGATTGGGCTTTAGTTAGGCTCAACACTGATGGAAGTCTGGATACAACTTTTGATACTGATGGAAAAGTAACAACCAATGTTGGTGGTACAAATGAAAATTTAGCAAATGATGTTGCAATACAGGCGGATGGAAAAATAGTTGTTGTTGGACGAAATTCTATTTCGGGGGCAACAGCTTTTTTTGTAGTTGCGCGCTATAATGCAAATGGATCATTAGATGCAACCTTTGGTACCGGAGGTATTGTCACAACAAATGTTTCTGGTTCAGGAGATAATATTGCAAACGCTGTTGCAATACAAACAGATGGGAAAATAGTTGTTGTAGGTGAAGTAGGTTCACCAGCAGAGTTTGGCGTTGTAAGATATAACACAGATGGGAGCTTAGATGTAACGTTTGGAACTGGTGGTATTGTTACAACAGATCCGGGTGGGATTGGATTTTTTAACTCAGCGCAAGCTGTTTTGATACAGACAGATGGTAAAATAATTGTTGCTGGAACAGCGGGAGTTACTGGTCCTTACACAGCATTCAGTATTGTCAGATATAATACAGATGGAAGCTTAGATGGATTATTTGGAAGCAGTGGTATTACAGTAACAAAAATTACAGCGAATCAATCAGATACTGTTACTGGCGCCGCATTTCAATCTGATGGAAAAATAATTGTTGTTGGGGATACCATTCCTGCATTTGGACAAAAAGATTTTGTTGTTGTTCGATATACTTCAGCAGGAGCATTGGATGATGGAACATTTGGTACGGCGGGAATAACAACAACAAGTGTAAGTGCTTTTGATGATGTTGGTGATGTTGCAATTCAAGCAGATGATAAGATAGTACTTGTTGGTGGTAATACTGATAATGATAATTATACAATTCTTCGGTATACAGCAACAGGAAGTTTAGATTCTAATTTTGGCACAGCGGGAATTATTTATACAAACATAAGTGGTCCCGATATTGCAAAAGATGTTGTTATACAAGATGATGCTAAAATACTTGTTGTAGGTAACTCTGGTAATGCTGAGCCAAATAGAGATTTTTCATTTGTTCGATATTTGGTAGATACGTGTGTTGGTAGTACACAGATAGGTTCAGATTCGACGGTAGAAGTTTTTACAGATTTTCAGGTTGTTGCACCCGGAGGAAGAATAGCTGCACTTGCAATGATTCAAGACGGTTTTATTTTGTGTGGTGATGGGACTTTTTCTTCATGCTTTCCTGTCGCAGGAAAAATTTGCCTTAACAATAATATACTTACATTAAAAAAAGATTTGATAATGCATAATATATCTTCAATCAGTTCGCTAGGTAATATTAATGGAAATGGATATGTACTTGATTTATCAAAAAGTGTCAGTTGTATTCCGACATCAGATTGTCCAGAAATTATGTTGAAGCCTTAAACTAAAAAATAGATGCTATAAGGAAGCTATATGAATAAATTATGTTCTCATGTTATGAGATCGTTGCTGGTAGGTTATACTTTAATTTTTTTATTATTTGTATCAGAAGTTTCAAGTAAAGTGGTTGAGTGGGGAAACCTTTCAGTCTGTTTAAGTTGTAATATTCTTCTTAAAGATGTTCTTATTACCTTTTCTGGTAATTCTATGATAAACGGAAGAAATCACTGCCTCACTTTTGATGAAACATCGGGTATCGCTGTTGGTCCAGCATCTACATTATTACTTAAAAATATTGTTATCAAGGGTGTAAAAGAGGGTAACATAGCATGTTTAGATCATCTTTCAACTATATCTTTAAAGAATGTTACTTATATTTTAGATGATGATTATACATTCTCAAAAGGACATTTTGATGTTATTTCTAATTTTAATGTGATTGGAGATGGCTTTGAATTTTGTTATGAAACACCAGTGGAAAGTACCATAGGAGAATGTGGTCAAATGATTTTAGATTCTGGTGTTAGATTTTTTTATGACCCGATAACTGCTGAAAGAACTTTACTTAATCTTACACATAATACTTCTAAGCTATTACTTAATGGTTCAACACTTCATTCAACTTCAACTGGACTCCAATTATTAAGAGGAAAATTGATTGTAGATAAAAAATCATTTTTAAAGAGTGATGCAATGAGTAAAAGTGAGGGAATTATGTTTGGTGATGGTACGAGTTCTTTTAATAATCTGAATATTGTTATTACTCCAGCTGCGACATTAGAATTAGAAAGTGGTTTTTTGGTACAAGCAGATGCGTGATAATAAGTAAAAAAGAGATATGATAATTATTTATAATGTAGAAAGGGGTTTGAGTAGTGAAATTTATAATAAATAGTTCGTTTTTTTTAATATTTTTGTGTGCTTTTTTCTACATAAAACCTTATCCATTTACATTTGATAGTCGTTCTTCAACATTGCAAGTAAATAGCGGTGCAACAATTTTTTTAGATAGTGCTATTACAGATTTTGATGGTACTTTGAGGAAACTTACAAGTGGTACAATTCTTGGTCAACAAGTTGCATTTGAAAAAGGTATCTTTGAAGATTTAGATAGCGAACTTCTCATTACAGGTGTTTTTGATCCTGTTGGACGTTTACTTTTATCTGGTAACGATTTTATTCAGGCAGAGTTTGGCTTTGTTGTACAGGATGTTTTAGTAAGTGGTGAAAACAATACGTTTTCTGGAAAGCCTATATTTTCTTCAGATGTTGTTTTACAGGATAACGCTACAGTCTTAAATCTTGCTTTGCAAAGTAATGTTAGCACAAACATGTTGCTTAATGGTGGTACAATAAATTTGCAGAATGATTTGTCATTTTGTGGTGCTATGATTTTGACTGGATCAGGATCGGTTTGTGGTAATGGTTATAAAGTTATTACTGGAGACAAACCGTTTATATGGGATGCAGATTTACTTTTTAAAAATTGTGCAAATGTGGAAATACATACTTGTGTTGATTTGACTGGTTCTTTGACGTTTGACAATGTTAGCACTTTAAATGGACATGGTAATATTTTAGATATAAGTCGGGGTGGTAGTATTAAAATTGATCCTGGTTCAACACTTTATTTAACAGATGTTACCTTGAAGGGCTTGGGATCTGGAGGTGGAAGCCTTATTTTTGGTGATGCAGCATCAACTCTTTTTATGAGTAATGTTACTATACTTTTAGCTGGCAATCAAACAACAGATGAGGGTTGTATTTTTGTTAAAGGTCCAGCAACATGGGTAATTAAAGATTTTGATTGGCTTTTTGATGCAAATGGTACATTAACTGTTGATTGTGTAACTCTGTGGAAGGATGGAGCTGGGGCTGATACTATTGGTGAAATATCATTTACTGATTCAAACCTATTTAGTTCTGTTTCGAGTGGCACAATAAAATGTGTTGGAGAGGCTGGAACAGAAATTCTTTCGCGAGTAGAAGTTCTAGAAGCGTGTTGTGATGAATTACGTACAAGTACAGGTGAGCTGGTGTCTCAAATAGATGATTTATGTTCTCAGCTTGGCTGTGAATG
>JAGQHQ010000030.1 GCA_020431705.1 Candidatus Dependentiae bacterium | reverse complement strand
CCTGTTTGCTCCCCACACTTTCGTGTTTCAACGTCAGGAGTGGACCAAGAAGCTGCCTTCGCCATCGGTGTTCCTCTCGAGATCCACGCATTTTACCGCTACTCCGAGAATTCCACTTCTCTCTTCCATCCTCTAGCATATCAGTATCTACCGCTTGCCTCCGGTTAGGCCGGAGAATTTAACAATTGACTTAACATGCCGTCTACACACCCTTTACGCCCAATAATTCCGAATAACGCTTGCACCCCTCGTATTACCGCGGCTGCTGGCACGAAGTTAGCCGGTGCTTTCTTTAGCGGTACCGTCAACACCTGGCCGTATTATGGCCAGGCTTTTCTTCCCACTTAACAGGAGTTTACAATCCGAAGACCTTCATCCCCCACGCGGCGTCGCTGCGTCAGGCTTTCGCCCATTGCGCAATATTCCTTATTCCTCACTGCTGCCTCCCGTAGGAGTATGGACCGTGTCTCAGTTCCATTGTGACCGTACACCCTCTCAGGCCGGTTAACCGTTATAGTCTTGGTAGGCCTTTACCCCACCAACAAACTGATAGTCCGCAAGCTTATCCTTCAGCGGTAGCAAGAGGCCACCTTTGCCCCCGAAGGGGTTTATGCAGTATTAACTTCGATTTCTCGAAGGTATTCTTCACTGAAGGGGAAATTCTCACGTGTTACTCACCCGTCCGCCGCTATACTCGCTCCCGAAGGAGCTTTCTCGCTCGACTTGCATGTGTTAGGCGCGCCGCCAGCGTTCATTCTGAGCCAGGATCAAACTCTCCATTACAAAATTAACTTAAGAGCTTCCACAAAGTGGTAGGCTTAATTTTTGTTTCTTCGTGTATTTCAAAGAAAGCTTAATAGTACTCTAAAATAGAGTACTATCTGCCTTGTTTTCAATTTTTTCAACCTTTTTGGATTCGTCTTTTTTTCTCGAATTCTGTAAAAATTATAACCGTATAATAAACTCTGTCAATACTTTTTTTATAACTTTTTTAAAAAAATGAGAATATCACTCTCCGAACATAGTCTTTTTGGCCAAACAAAACTCTGCAAAAAGTCTTCGATTCCGCCTGCAGATCGAGCAATCAAAAATTAAAATACTTTTCTAAAAGTGCTTCTAAACTTATTGCCGCTTTTTGTAAATTATTATTAAAAATGTGATGATTATACAAAGAATATGTTTGTTCAAGTTCGAGTTCTTTTTGTGCCAAAAGCAAACGATGTTCAATTTGTGACTGAGTTTCTGAGTTTCTCATCATTAAACGTTGTTTTAAAATATCAACATCAACAGACACCCAAATTGAAACCAAATCTGTAAAAATATCAATAATTTGCTCCAACCCTCTCCTGTCCAAGATTAAAAAATAAGAGATTCCTCTCTTTAGATCCTCTATAATGGACCTGGGAGATCCATAGTAAGTGCCATATACGGTGCTATACTCTAAAAAAAAACCTTGATCTATCTTTGCCTTGAATGCACTTTCAGAAATAAAGTAATAATCCTTCGTATTTTCTTCTCCGGGACGAGGTACACGAGAAGTGTATGTAATAACCCGCTTGAGCGCATATTTATTTCCAACACTTTTAAGAACTGTGTCAACGAGTGTTGTTTTTCCCGCGCCGGATGGTGCAGAAATAACAAAAAGTTTTCCGATCATAGCCCTACTTTGCAATCAGATATATTGTGAATATATAATACCCCCTACACGATGTATAGGATAGCATAAAGAAAACTAATGGACAAATTCCCTTGTGTTATGGTTTCTACACACCAGTAACTAAACTATAAGAAAAACTGACCTTAACATAAGCTTACGTTCACCTGCTTACCTCTTACTAACGATATTTTTGCTCATATATGCTATAATTCTCATTATTTGGAATGATAAAAAACAAAAGGCACACAATGTTATTTGAAGAATTATTTGAACACCTAAAAATACTTGGACCTGACATTAATACCATAAAAGAATTTTGGATAAATACTGGACTCGAAAAAAAGTTTGCATCCTTAAAAGAAGAAAGCCAACAGGAAAATTTTTGGCAACATCCTGAACATATTAAAATAGCTAAAGAACTACACAGACTAGAAACACAAAAAGAGCAATACAATTTTATTGTTAATACACAAAAAGAATTAAAAGAATTAATTGAGCTTTTCAGAAAAGATGAAAATGAATTAAAAAAAATTTCCTCCGATATTCATGAGCTTAGTAAAGCCGTAAAAAATTTTAAGGTAACATTACTTTTAAATGAAGAACAAGATAGTTCAAACTGCTTCTTAAGTATAAATGCTGGTGCTGGCGGTACGGAATCGCAAGACTGGGCAGATATAATTTTACGTATGTATATGCGTTTTTGTGAACGTAATAAACTGTCAGCACAAGTTATTGATTATCAGTCAGGTGAAGAAGCGGGAATTAAATCTGCTACTTTATTTATCAAAGGAAAAAATCCGTACGGTTTGCTAAAAAGCGAGGTAGGCATTCATCGCCTTGTTCGCATCTCACCATTTGATAGTAATAAAAGAAGACATACATCATTTGCTGCTGTTTCATTAGCAGCTGAAGTTCCTGAAGTTGAAATTACTATAGATCCGAGTGATTTGCGTATCGATACCTACCGTGCAGGGGGTGCTGGTGGGCAACATGTTAACAAAACAGAATCTGCTGTACGTATCACTCATGCACCAAGTGGTATTGTTGTACAATGTCAAAATGAACGCTCGCAAACACAAAATAAAGAAACCGCAATGAAAATGCTTAAAGCTCGTTTGGCGCAAAAAGAGAAAGAAGAACAAGAAGCAAAAACTGCTCAGGTTGAAAAGAAAAAAATTGAGTGGGGGTCACAAATCAGATCGTATGTATTGCATCCATATAAAATGGTAAAAGACCATAGGACATCAGCAGAGTCGCCACAGCCCGATACAGTGCTAGATGGCGACTTGATGAATTTTATTGAATCGTACCTTATATGGTCTCAGTCTGATTAAAAAACAGCAACAACAGAGATGTACATCTCATGTGTTCGTGGAATATTGCGACCAGCAAGAATATGTTGAGATCCCGTATTAATCTCAACCATGTTATCAAACTTATATGTCATATTCCAACCAAATCGATGGAAACGTTGGTTTGTACGCTCTTCAAGCAAGCATGTATTGAAAAGTCGTGGAGAATCGCACACTGTACAAATGCTATCTTTACCTTTATGCATAAAGTCATAGAATGCCCCAAATCGCAATCCAAGATTCATAACATTGTAAAAGTAGTTACCAACACTAATTAAAAATTGTGACCCATAACGCACGCGAGTTTTAACCGCAAGATCTGCAAACTCTAAAACAGAGCTATCATACTCTTCGAACGGATCTAAATGGTAATAACCACGGAATGTTTCTATTGGGACTAAAAGATCTTCAAATTCACGAATTAACACACGCGGTGTTACTGAAGTAGGATCATTTGCTTGTTTCCTTAATTTTGGAACACGACGTGGTGCTGTTAATGGTACACTCACTTGTCCTGCAAGACGGACAACTGGATTAAAAACTGGCGATGGACTATTAAATAACATTGTTACAGAACCTTCAACCTGTACCGCACCACCATTGCCAAGCTCTACTTCCCAAACCTTATCACCTTTACGCTTATTACCAGACGGAAGTACCACATTAACACCAAGCTGTAATGCGTCCATATAATCCAAATAATGTCCCCAATCAGCTAAACAATATATGGAAACATCCCCAACCCCTACTTTACGTTGACGATTGTGAAATTTTAACCCTTTTGAACCGAGCACCGCTCTTTCAAAAAAGTCTTTTACATTAATAAAGTCTTTGAAAAACTGTGTTAAAAGTGTTTGAGCAGTATCATCACCTAGTGGAAGATTTTGGAACAACAATGTTCCCTCTGAGAAATCAAGGTCCATCAGATGCAAACTACTTTTTATCGGCACATTAGCACCAATAGAGCCAACAACGGTTTCTTCTTTATCCCAGAAAAAATTATATGTTACACCAAGATTTGTACATAAGTTACGCTGCTCTGCTTCAATATTTACTTTAGTTGGCGCTAATGCAGCAAGATACTGGTCGCTTCTATAGTTACCAAATGGCACATTACTGGAACCCCCGGGTCTAATTGGATTTAGTGCATCAATATTTGCATTACGCATTTTATTATCATTGGAAAGCTTTGATGCTAGAAAAATATCTTGTATCGTGAACTCTTTACCAAATATTACACATGACAGCGGTCGTAATTGATTATCATTTCCAAATCCATTGTAAGCAAGCCCTTTATATAATGATACCGGTGCAATCCATCGCTTTTCCATAGGATCATCGATAATATTGGGTTTAAAAACATTGACCCGCATATCTCGAGTATAACTAAAACCACCTGCAGCCAATACTATACATACGGTAAGTAATCGCGTATTTTTCATATATAACCCTATACTATGTTTCCGTTCGCGTTGCTTCATCACAATTGATAATCACAAACTGCTCACCATTAAACGTAAATCCTTGTATC
>JAGQHQ010000029.1 GCA_020431705.1 Candidatus Dependentiae bacterium | reverse complement strand
AAGATTGTAGTTAGACTTCAAAAATCAGGAGCTGGTGCACCTGTACGCGAGCCAGCAGTGGATGAAGAAACTTATAAAAAAATGTTGTCTTATTATTATAAAAAACAAGAGGAACAAAAGAAATTAGAAGAAGATAATGATGACCATTATATGAATTCGGCATGGGCAGACCCAAAAAACCTCAAAAATCAGCTGCACGGCGGTCAGGAGATCAAGTGGAAGCCTTTTAAATAAAAAAATGAAAACTGTTAAATAAAAGAACTTTTTAAATTCAAATTGTGTTAGTTCCCTACTTTTTAAAGATATTGACTTTAGCGTTGATTGCTAGCTTCTTTAGCTTTCTTTTGTCTTTTTCCTTCGTGTTTTTGATTGGTTCTTTCTTGTCTTAATCTTCTATAGACTTTTTCTTTTTTGAAGTCTTCAAAAGCCTTGGCGCCGACCGCTTTGACTCTAGATACAACATAAGGAGTCAAACCCATAACCACTCTTTCTTTCTTTTGTTGTGCGACAACCTTCTCCAAAGTTTCTTTGGTACTATCATTAACCAATCCTTTCTTTGGTTTATCAGCTTTCTTTGGGAACAGGATCAATTTGCTCACATATGCTTGTAATCTTCTTTTATTGAGCTCCAAAGACTCTTGGGATTTATTTCTTCTTCTGTGATCAACAGCAATGCCAATACTTCTCGCAAAAGTCACACCCAATCCAGCTTCTTTGATTTCTTGTAAGGTGAATCCGCGGCCTGTTTTCACTTTGGAGTTATAACGAATCGTTTGGCCTCGAACCACGGGGCGTAATGCCTCAGCTGGGCGGGGGAATAAAGCTGTCGCTTTTTCTTTACGATGTACCAAACGCCTGCGTTTACGGGCTGGCTGGTTGAACCATGTTCGCACATATTTTTGCCAATGTTTGCGCTGATGCACGTTTGGGATAACGTTGTTGTGCTTCATAGATGTTTTCTATCGGTCTATTGGTCGTTTTTTAGAGAAAATCTTTTAGATGAGATTTTTTATAAAACAAGCAAGATTTAAACAATAAATAAAAAAATTTTTTTTAAAAAAAAAAAAACAATTAATTTTTAAAAATTAATTGTTATCAGTGAATTTTTTTTAAAAGACGCCGTCACTGTTCTTTTCTATATCTATTTATTCTAAATTCTTTTTTATCTTCGTAAGCCAAAATATATTGTTCAAAAAAACCTAAGATATCCTTTACTACTTTTGATTTTTTAGCTAAATCATATTCAAAATTTATATTAGTAGAAAATCTAAAATTAGGATCAGTATTTATATTCTTAAAATAAAAATCTGTAGTTAAGTTCATGTAAATACTAGCCTTATTTGGTACATAAAAAATACTAGGTTGAGAACTAAAATATTTTGCATTTGGTCATAAATATAATAATAAATAAAGAAGAATTCAAACAACATCAACAAAATGTCAATATCAAGCTGCTGCTTCAAAAGCAAAATGATTATGATGACAAAAATGTCCTAAACGCAATCTAAAAGCACAAACTATTAAAAAAATAGTACCTATAATTACATGAAATCCGTGAAATCCTGTAAGTAAATAAAAAATAGATCCATAAACACCATCATTCATAGAAAAACCACTGTATATATACTCATTAGACTGTAGTAAAATAAAGTATAAACCTAAATATATTGTAAATAACAATAGTCTATAACTTGGACGAAATAGTTCTATTCTCAAATAAGAATGTGAAACTGTTAAAACAAAACCTGAAGTCAATAATATTGCAGTATTTAAAAGGGGTATCTTATATGGATTAACTAAGACACCATGTGAATAAAAATTCAAATACATTTTTGAATGATTTCAAAACAATGTTCCAGGATTACCATAAGCTTGTCTTTTAAAGAAAAAAGAAACAAGTTTACTTGGCATCTTATCTATAGAAGCATATATACTTTTAGGTTTTTTGTAAACTCTTCTATTTGAATCGTGTTTTTCAATTAAATTATCAAAATCAGTAGGATCATAAAAAAAATTATCTACTTCATGACTTTCATTGATTAACATAGGTGTTTGAGTTTTTATAATATCAGAAAATCTTGATTGTGGGTAATTTAAATTTTCTGATAAAAAATAAATAACTATTCCCTGAGGTGGTCAAATTCCACCAGAAAATATACTAGGAGTAAGAGAATAGTGAAATAATGATCAAAAAAATCCAAAGAAAAACATAACTTCACTAATTAAAAATAATATGAAGCCAGAACGTAAACAAGAATTAACTATACTTGTATGATAACCCATGTAAACGCCTTCACGAATAATATCTCTAAATCAAAAAATAAAAGCACTAATTAAGCTTACTACACCACAAAAAAGGGGTATTCCGGTATAACCGTGCATTCATAAAACCATACCAATAACTAATAAAAAAGCACAAGCTGAACTATAAATTGGTCAAGGGCTAGGAGATACAACATGTAATTTATGTTTTTGTGTTCTTCCCCTGTTTAAAATATATTGAAATACCAATTTTTTATGTTTTGACAACGCATCATAGTATTTCTTAAAACTTTTACGCTGCTCTTTTAAATTTGTTCTTTTATATTTTATTATAAGTGGTGCGTTATTTTTCTTTAAAGCGCTAGCCATTCTATTGCTTTTTTAGATTACAAGAGGATAAAGTCTTTTTCATAGTTGATAATTTTTCTTTATTAAAAATTTTTTCTAAAGCAGAAAAATTACTTTCACCTGTTAGACCTCCATTATTAATTTTTTCTTTCAATACAGTACACAAATTTTTTATAATAACAGTTCGTTCTTTATAATAATCTACTAAAAGTGGGAATAAAATTTCCTTTAATCGTAAATGCATAAATAAAATAAAATCATTGAAAGCTAAAACTTTTATTTCAATCGGCATAAATGCATGATTAACGCCACAAAGCTCACTACATTGACCCCAAGATGTTCCCACTAGAGGTATATTCAATATTTGCTGATTTATACGACCAGGGACAGCATCAAGTTTAACACCATAACTTGGAACAGCTCAACTATGAATTACATCATTTGAGGTAATAAGTAACCTAATTGGGGTTTTTGAAGGAATAACTAAACACTGATCAGTAGTTAAAAGTCTTAAAAATTTTGGATCTTTTGCTATTATCATATTACTATCAATAGTTAATCTTTTTGGAATCTGATCGAAGATAATCTTATCTTTAGCTTTTAATAATTTTTGTCCAGAAAAATTCTTTAGAACTTTTGACTTTTGTTCATTTATATACATTACAATGTCGTCTAAAGTTCTACCTAAAACAAAATTTTCATGAGTTAAATGTTTTTTAAAAATTTCTACAACATTAAAATCATTATATTCATAAGTTCAATATCATTGATTTCCAATAACAGTTATATTAAATACAGGGTCAACATAAGATTCGTTATAATAAAGCATAACCACAGAAGGATAAGCTATAGCAACTAATATTAAAGCTGGAAATATAACTCAAAAAAATTCTAAAACCGGAGCATGAGAAACTTGGTCTTTTAAAGAACTTTTTATATCCTCCTTATAAAAATTCATAAATTTAAATTTATTAATATATAAATTGTATCTAATTCAATTTAAAAATTTTGGAAAAATATCTAAATAATTTTCAGTATAAAAAATTTCTTTAAAAACCATTTTATTTGGAGGAAACATTAGTTTTACATGAAAAAAAAAATAAGTTCTAAAAAAAGATAAAAAAATAAAAATAAATGTAAAAATTATAATTCCAATTAAAAAAGTCATAACATAATGATATAAAATCATTATATTATACATTTGAATTGTTTTTGGATTTTTAAAAGTTATGGTATATGGGTTTAGGTAATCGTTTTGGTAAAAAATTTTGAAAAGGGGCAAAGAAATGCTAAAAATCAATATATAAAGGGAGGGTATAAAAAATTTATGTAAATTTTTTGTAGTCATCATTTTTATTTTTATTATTTTTTTTTATTAATTTAAAAAAAATGTAACAGAAATAACAGTTAAAAAAAAAAAAGAGAGACTTGCCGGCAATACAAATTTTCAACCAAGTCGCATAAGTTGATCATATCTGTAACGAGGGATAACTGCTATTAATAAAAAAAAAAAAAAGTATATAAATAATAATTTTAAAATATAAAAGATAATTGAAAAACTTTGAAAAAAGAATATGGTAGTTCATCCTCCAAGAAAAAGATGATTTATTAGGAATACCATTAACAAAATTGAAGCATATTCAGCTAAAAAAAAAAAAGCAAAATAAGAGGAAGAATATTCTGTATTAAACCCACCAACTAATTCTGACTCTGCTTCAGGTAGATCAAATGGATGTCTATTAGTTTCAGCTAAAGAGGAGACTAAAAAAAGTAAAAATAGTATTGGTAAATAAAAAGCAAAATAACCATTACAATCTTGAAATTCTATAATGTCTATTAAATTAAGAGATTTTGGGAATAGAGCTAAAGTACACATTATTATTGCTATACTAATGTCGTAAGCAATTAATTGAGCCGTTGATCTCAATGATCCCAAAAAACTATATCTAGAACCAGAAGATCATCCAGCTAAAATAATACCATAAATATGTAAAATAGAACTAGTAAATATAAACAATAAAGCTATATTTGAATCTACTAAAATAGATGAATAAGAAAATGGTATGAAGGCTCAAGCAGAAATAGCAAAAAATAAGGAAATAAGGGGAGAAATAATAAATATTATTAAGTTTGAATTTCTAGGAAAAATTGATTCTTTTATAATTAATTTTAAAGCATCAGCAAACGGTTGTAATAATCCTGAAAAACCTACAACATTAGGACCCCTCCTATTCTGAGTTGATGCAATTATCTTTCGCTCTATAAGAGTCAAAAAGGCAACGCTAAGAAGCAACCCAATTATAATAAGCAGAGATAACAAAATGGACAAAATTAGGGTATTTAACATTTTTCTTCTAAATTATTTTTATTATTAAAAAATTTTAAAAAAATTTTTTCTAGTAAATCAAAATTTTTTGAGAAAAAAAATAAAAAAAAAAAATATAAAAAATATTGTAAAGAAAAAATCCTACCACACATTAAATATGGAGCTTCAATAGGTTGGCTTCCAATAAAAGCCAATAAACAACAAGTAACAAAAAAAAATCAAAACAAAAAAATTTCA
>JAGQHQ010000028.1 GCA_020431705.1 Candidatus Dependentiae bacterium | reverse complement strand
AAACTATATAGCAGCAATCCAAATTGCCGCTATATTCTATACTTTGAGGCATTTATGAATTTTGGGATAGGTTCTAATGGATAAATATTAAACCTGTTGACAATTAGCTAGTTATTATCTCAGAAAACTTAAAAAGAATCGTAGTATTCCAGCAATAGTTTAGTTTGACAAAACATTATTTATTTTAAGGGGTTGACTTTATGGAAAGTACATTAAAGCATTTATATATTCTTTCTCTTCTTTTAACATCAAATTATTGCTTATACGCGATGGAAGAAAAAAATATTAAACCAATCGAATTTTTTCAAAATTCCGATGCAATACACATTTATACCGAAACAACAAAGGACATCATTAGAAAAACCTTTCATGTCTTAGAGCGAGGAATAATACCATCGGATGATGATGATTTAACACCCTCAAAATCAGGAAGAAAACCAGAAGTAATCCTTACTAATAAAGTGATGTGTACTACCCTAATTAACTGTAGAATGAAGGAATGCTTTGGAGAATGCAAAGACTCAAGATTTTACAAAAAAAAACTTTCAAAAAATGGTCAACTTTTGCTTATCAACCAATTTAATAATTTTGTTGATTTAAATCTTAAAAAACATATCAATAATCCAACTACAAAAAATAAAATCAAGGATCTCAATGATTATCTTGTTGAAGTTACTCGTAATGCTTATCAACAAAACCTCATTATAATAAAAAATGAAACTATAAAAGCATTCAGTGACTACGAAAGCATACGTCAATCTGAATTAACTCTGGCACAAGCGCAAGTAATTGTATACCAAAATGAACGTGATAAAGAAAAAAAAGAACACAAATGGTATTTTGCCAAGGGTGCAATTGCAAGTAGCTTAATACTTGGAATTGCTGGAGCAGCCGCATTCAAAACTGGATTAATTAAACCCGGTAATGATTAAAAAGCATCTGTTTTTGACCTGATTTTATAGCAAAAGTTTTTTAATACATCTATTTTGTTAAGCGCTATTCTGATTCAGAACCATCACCTAACTATTGAAGTTGATGAACATAATATTGCGCAACCTTTGATCGATATCGGCAAAAATCACGTAACCTACCCACACATCTCAATCGATAAACCAACACTAGAAGATTATTTTTTAACAATTGCCAAATAATAAGGATAACTATGGTTTCATTAAGTGATATAACGGCCATAGTACTTCGCCATACTCGTTTGTATTGGCGAGACCTTAATCTTTTTCTAGGCATACTCTATTGGCCTATACTTGATATACTCATATGGGGTTTTTTAGGCTCATGGATACAAACCTCATTCTTTATACCACTTTTCCTTTATACGATTTGGATCGGATTTATTGGTTTACTTTTTGTACTTTTATTGGGCAAACGCGGTGTGGAACTTGGTTTTATCACAGCATGGTTTTTATTACCATTCAGTGGTACCTACTATCCTATAGAAATATTGCCAAAATGGGCCGCACAACTAATAAGTAAATTACTTCCCATGAGCTATGTGTTTCATGCTATGCGACTATATATAGCGCATGCACAAGAAAGACCCAGCACCCTATATCATAAAAGCAACTATCTTTGGAGTTTTTTACGCTGCAATCGCTATTATACCTTTTATCTACTGCTTCGACCATACCAAAAAGCGTGGGCTGACTCGGCTTGTTGATTAACGAGTAAAACAACACAGCTCACTGTACGAGAATAGACACTCTGCAAAGTTAGTTTAAAATACACATAAGAACCTACATGCGCAACTAATTGACAAAATAACTCAAAAACAGTATTTTATATCTGAAACAAAATGTATATTTGGATGTTATCGGCATACTTCTAATAAAAAAAATAAATGGAGAATTAAACATGGTATCTAAACAATTCAAACAGATAGCTTTTGTTGGAATACAGATATTTTTTGTGAATACTGTTTTTTGTCACTTTACTTATAAGAAGCCATCTATTGCAAAAAAATTAGATATTATAATTGATTTAATCAAGTCTAATGATAAAAGTAATGTACGATCACACCTATCTGATTACACATTGACTAATAACAACATAAAAAAATCTGTTAAATTTTTTGTAAAAAGTAATGTCACTCAGTCGAAAGACAAGCTTATTGTAGACGATATCCCTAAAGTTAATTTTTTCCATTATTCTGGTAGTCGTCTTTATTTCGTTCGTAATCAACATGGCAATCTTATATCTGTTGTAAAAATTTTTAATAACCCATTTAATAATAAAGGTTTATTTTTACGTAACTTGGTTGGGTTTAAAATAGGTACACATATTTCTGCCAAACACTTTCAGATAATTAGATGCCAATCTGTAGGAAGATGTGTTGTTGATGGAGAAGAATACGGAATGATAGCAATGTCACCCGCATCAGGTATTGAAATTCAAAAACTTATTGTTGATTTGCTTCATCAACCAAGGAATAGTCAAAAACGCATTTCAATGCTTCAAACTATTCAAAAAGCTATGGAAAAACTAGGAAATGCTTTGGCAGAATTACATCAATTACACATTCGTCATAATGTTCTCTTAGATCATTCCATTATAAAAAATTCACACAGTCTATTTGCAAACATGATACACCTTTTAAAAGATAATGATTATGGAATAGACAGCGAAAAACTAAGGTCTTATTTTAATTTTCTCATTCAGAAAATTCAGTCAGTAAAACTAAATGCAACAGTTAGCCATGGCGATGCTCAATTAGGAAACTTTTTATATGACCAATACGATAACACCGTTTATATGATAGATTTAGAATCCATGGATAATAGTGTATCTAGAAAGAATGGCCATTCGATAGGCAATGGTGCGGTTGATTTTATGGAAGTTGTAGAACTAATTAATATGAATAAAAAATTCGGTCTTTCTACAAAAGAAGCCGATGCCTTAACTCAATCGTTCTATCAAGGATATGGAAATTTACCAACAGAACTAGAACAAGAATTTTTTTTACTACTATATAGACTTAAATTTGCAACATTGTTTTTACCATTATTTCAAAAAAATTTTAATCGAACTGATTTACCTGAAATAAGAATTATTCTTTTACAGGAACTACAAGAACTTGCTGAATCTGCAAATAAGTATAATCTCTCATAAATATATAAAAACACTTTTTTGAGAAAATACAGCTCATACTAGACGTGAGCTTACCTGAAAATATATTCTTCCTCTTTTCCCCTCCCCTGCCTATAAACTAATTGCAATATTTTTAAAAAATACGTAAAGATCGGCTTTTATACCAATAGGCTTGTTGATAAGCATTAGACAACTTAAATACCAAGCCCCTCAAAGGTAAAAATGGATATTTTTACTATATATTTGAGCACTTGCATGACAAGTAGAAATTTGATACTATTCAAAAATAAGCACTATTTGCTTTTAGCATATTATTTATTTTAGGTAGAAAAATTTTTATGATAAAGAAGTTTGGTTTATTTACACTATTTTTACCATTTTTTTTATACTGTTCTGCACTAAGTGTGCAAATGATACAACTTGTTGCATTTGATATCCATGGTGTTTTGTGTACACAACCAGCACGAGGCAAAGCAGGATGGCAATGTCATATTAAGCCTGAGTCCCTTAAATTAGTTGAGGAGCTTTCAGCTCGTGGGATAAAAATGGTGATTTTCTCTAATATTAAAAGAAAAGAATTTACAAAGCTTATTGCACGTTATCCACATCTTTTTAAACATTTTGATCTGAGCAGATCTCTAACAGATGCTTCAGGTATTTTCAATCGTAAGCCGCACAGTGGATATGTAAAAAAATTTATCAAGCGAACTGGGGTTTCAGCAGATAAAATTATGTTCTTTGATGATAAGCCAAGAAATGTTCATGGCGCATGCAAATGTGGGCTATGTGCATATCATTTCACAACTATAGCACAGGCTCGAATGTTTTTACAAAAAAATGGTTTGTTATAATTATTAGTTTTTTATTAAATATGAGGTATATACAATGAAATTTTTCAGATCAATTCTTTTTAGTGCGATTACATTATTAATTGCACCGTTATGTGCTGAACAAAAAACACTTGTTAACAACAACGTACAAACAAAAGCTGTTATTTTTGCCTTTGATATGGATGATGTTATGAGCATCAGCAAAAAAGTAGGTTTTATAGATTTTATTGGCATGCTTAGAATTGTATTTCACCATCCGAGTATATTGTCAGCATTGATCAATATTAAGAAAATACAAAAAGATGGAGTAACAATAAGTAAAGAAGTTAATGGTAGTACAAACGTTATATACACATTACTTAATAAACTTAAAGAAGATGGGTATGGTGATTTGCGTGATTATGCTGATGAAATTATGAACCGTTCAATGAAACGCAAACCAATTCAACAAATGGTTGATGCCGCTAAAAGCCTTAAAGATCAAGGCTATGTATTAATTGGTGCGACTAATCAAGATTGGAAACAGCATCTTGCGTATCGTGAGCAAATGCGCAAACACGGTGTTGATTTAAATGAGATTTTTGATGCAGTATTAGTAACACGGGTAAATCATATTCAGGTTCCTGAAGACCAAAAAGAAAAATCTTTTTTTATACCAGTTGAATACGAAAATATGTACGCAGCAATAGATAAAAATGCATACAAACCACATAAAGAGTATTATGAAATACTCAAAGATCTTACAAAATATATTGCTAGTCAAAAGGGTATTACAGTTGACAGTATTATCTTTACCGATGATAAAAAAGAAAACGCTCTTGGCGCTAATAATAACGGCATAAATGGTATACATTTTGAGTTGGCTGGCGGCAGTGCTCGCAAAACATCACCAGAAGATCTGCAAAAAACTGTTAATAACTGGAAAGTACAATTGAATAAGAAAGGTATTGCTTTATGATTATAAAAAAATGTTTAAATCTGTTATTATTAGGATCAATTATATGCAACGTTGTAAGCGTACAGGCAATGAAAAGATCTCGCCTTACATCTTGCATTAGATATGTCGGAGCAACCAGATCAACACCTTCCAACAATATAATCACAACTACCTACAAAAGAAAGTTAAAACTAGGCACTTTTTCTTCTCATACGCGTTCATATTGTAGCAAAAGTATGAAAAATTATATCCCAATAAAAACATCTAATATGAAAAGATATAAAGTTAGACTATCTGAGCGAATTGTGAAATTAAAAAATCGATACATCCGATTCAAAAGTCCTAAACATGTAGGCTAAAACAGCAGCCTTT
>JAGQHQ010000027.1 GCA_020431705.1 Candidatus Dependentiae bacterium | reverse complement strand
TATTTTATTACTTTTTTTACAAAATTATTTCAAGATTTTAATTTTGGGATAGGTTCTTATATACATATTATGCTAACAAAAAACCAATTCCTACAGATATGATAAATGATACAAGTTATTTAAAAGAAGCAATAACAACATCTTCAACGCCAACTCGTGGTTATTTTTTCTTAAGCATTGATAGAGTAAAAGACTATAAACAACCACCAAAAATTCCTGAATTATTCTATTTTAATCGAGCAGAAATACTTAAAGAATTCTACACTCTTATTCAAGCAGAAATGCTTAAAAAGTTCAACACTCCTAATCAAGTAATCATAAATGAAATAAAGAAATTTACAGCAAAAAGTAATAAAATAAAGGAAAATTTAATAAAACAATACGAAATTAACCTCATGCCAAAAAATAAATTAGAACTTACAAATATCTTAAAGAGCTTAATTAAGTTAACAAGAGAAAATACAAATTTTAACAAAGCAATTTATGCATATAAAATGCTGGCAAGTATAAATTTCTACAAAAAAAGGACAATTCGCCCCATTATCGTAATATACGCACATGGACATGCAAATGCGCAGACAGTTTTGGATACGGTTTATAATCAATTTAAAAACATGGAAGGCGCTAATGTTACCCCAAGCTATAATAAAAAAATTACTAGGCTTATTTCTTATGCACAGGGAAGTAGAGATTATAAAAGTATGGAAGAATATAAAAAATACTTTGAAAAACCTGATATGATCTTTTATGATAGTAAACAATTTCCCCAAGAAGAAAATTACACAACATATGAATTAAAAAATCCAGCTAAACAATAGATATCTCAAAGTATAAAATATAGCGACAAATAAGACTTTTAATAATATACTGGACAACATATGCCGAGCAAAAACAGCACACGTAAGCCCTTATTTGTGATATCGTAATAGAAATGAAATCACTGTATCGGGATTGAGTGAAAGTGAATCAATACCAAGATCCATCAAAAACTCCGCAATCTCTGGATAATCCGATGGCGCTTGGCCACAAATACCGCTATAAACATTATTGCGTTTCGCACCTTCGACTGCTAGCTGTAACATTTTTTTGACTGCCAAATCACGCTCATCAAAAAACTCTGCTAACAATGCCGAATCACGATCAACACCAAGAGTTAGTTGTGTTAAATCATTAGAGCCAATTGAAATACCATCAAAAATTTCGCAAAACTTATCAATCAAGATAACATTTGATGGAATCTCGCACATCATAATGATTTCTAAATCATTTTTTCCTTGTACTAATTCATACTTGCACATTTCATTAAGCACAAGTTGGCCCTCTTGCAACGTTCTAACAAATGGTACCATAATAACAACATTAGTTAGCCCCATTTCATCACGAACTTTTTTGAGCGCTTTACACTCAAGCGCAAATGCCTCACTATACTTCTCATGATAATATCTGCTTGCACCACGAAAACCGATCATTGGATTTTCTTCTTCTGGCTCAAAAAATTCTCCGCCAATTAAATTGCGATATTCATTACTTTTAAAATCAGATAATCGCACAATTACCTTACGTGGATAAAAAGCAGCAGCAATCATACCAATACCCTGCGCTAAACTATCGACAAAAAATGTTAGCTTATCATCATAGGCAGCAGTTATTTTATCTATTTTTTCAATAACAGTAACATCTTTAATTGTTGCTGGTTTGAGCAATGCCATCGGATGTACTTTAATTATATTGTTAATAATAAATTCAATACGCGCTAATCCAACACCATCGACAGGTAACTGGGAAATACGAAATGCACTAGCCGGATCTGCTAAATTAACCATCACCTTAATGGAAAGTTTAGGTAGCGTTTTGAGTACAATCTTTTTTGTTTCAAATGCAAGCACATCATCATAAATAAAGCCCTCAGATCCACGAGAGCAATCCATAGTAATACTCTGCCCTGTTTTAATTTTCTGGGTAGCATTATACGCACCAACAATGGCAGGAATACCCAATTCTCTACTAACGATTGCTGCGTGGCACGTTCTACCACCACGGTTTGTAATAATACCCGCAGCGCGTTTCATAACGGGAACCCAATCAGGATCGGTCATTTGAGTAACTAAAATATCACCCTCTTTTACCTGATCAATATCTCTTACATCTTCAATCACACGTGCAATACCAGAAACAATCTGTTGACCAATACTTTGCCCAGTAAGCAATTCCTCACCGGAATTACCCTTCAAATTATATTGAATCAACACATGATTTTCTTTTTTTGAACCATGTATTGTCTCAGGCCGCGCTTGAATAATATATATCTTGCCATCATCAGAATCTTTTGCCCACTCAACATCCATTGGTGACCACGAGCCTTTAATACCAGAATAATGTTGTTCAATAATCAAAACATGACGCGCAAGAGTTAACACTTCGTCATCTGTTAGTGAAAAATGAGTTTGCTCATGTTCAGTTGTTAAAACTTTTTGTACTAATCCATTATCTCCATGCGCATAAACAATTTTTACTGTTTTATCACCAAGCTGCTTTTTGATGATTGATTTAAATCCTTTTATCAATGTTGGCTTATGAACTACAAATTCATCCGGTACAACCAACCCACCCACGATACTTTCTCCTAGTCCATAGGACGAATTAATCATAACCGAATCTGCAAAACCAGTTTCTGTATCTAAAGAAAAAGCAACACCAGAGCTTGCCCGATCTGATCGAATCATTTTTTGCACACCAACAGAAAGTGCAATATCAAAATGATCAAATCCCTGTTGAACTCGATAGACAATTGCACGATTTGTAAAAAGCGATGCTATACATTTTTTACACGATTCAAGCAGCTGTTGCTCTCCAATAACATTTAAGAATGTTTCTTGCTGCCCAGCAAAAGAGGCCGTTGGTAAATCTTCTGCTGTCGCAGAAGAACGTACAGCAACATCACAGTTTTCTTGTTTATAGTAATCAGACAGTTCTTTATATGCCTGCACAATCTCTCTACACAGATCATCTGGAAACGTTCCACTTTTAAGCAAATCACGAGACTCTTGTCCTACTTTTTGAAGCATACTTATATTATTCACATCAGTCAGCTGCCCCATAATAGCTTTTATTTTGTCACGTAAATTATTGTAATCAAGATAGTACCAGTATGCCTGCGATGTTGTCGCAAATCCTGCTGGAATTAATACATCTTTTTTGCTAAGCTCACGAATCATTTGCCCCAATGATGCATTTTTTCCACCAACTAATGGAACATCATCTATAGTGAGGTGCTCAAACTTTTTTATAAACTTCATTGATCATTTATTAACTTTGTTACGTTTGTGATATCTACCCATCAATTGACCTTCGGCCAGAGTATGCTTTTTTACTTCATTGTAGAATCTGTCTCTTGTCATTTTTTCTTTAACGTTAAGAAAAGTGTCTAATGCGTATACCCTGAAATAATAACGATGAGAACCTGTTGGCGGACACGGCCCACCATAGTCAGCACGTTTCCAGCTGTTAAAACCCTGCTGAGCACCAATTTTATTTATATCCATTTTTGCAGAAAAATTTTTCACATCTTTTGGTATGTTATATACTGTCCAATGTAACCACATGCCATTTGGTGCATCGGGGTCTTCGCAAATCAATGCAAAACTTTTTGTCTCTTCCGGTTCATTTTCCCACTGTAGTGGTGGTGAAATATCTTCACCATGACATGTGTACTCTTGGGGTATACTGCCACCTTCTTTAAAAGCGGTACTGGTAACACGTAACTCTCTTGTACCCATTTTTTCTTCTTTTTGTCCACGAGTAATCCAAACAACTGATATTACGGTAATACAAAGCATTAATAGAATTATTTTACTCTTCACAATATGCTCCTTTACTCTTTTTTTATATTATATTACAGATGTATCTTTAGAATACATATCAACATAGCAAGACACAATATTTTATTGATTTGCTAATCCCTCAAATAAGTCGTATACTAGAGCACATAGTATATTTTATTAATCTCTTAGATACCAAGGAGAAACTGTGGATAGTAATCAGAAACATCCACCCGTTTGTTGCTTTTCTTTTCAACAAAAAAGTTATTCTGTATCAACTGACTGTTGCTTTATCCCGTCCTTAATTCCTTGTTTTGTCACCTCAGTGATTATGGTGACGCCGACGTGCATCTTAGTATGTTTATTAGGGTAATCCCCCTATAATTTATTTTTTCGGTTTACTTTATTTTTTTATCATTATCTATGTATGTTTTTTCGTTTTATTTTTTAGCTACGTAATGCATACAACAGTATGAGGTTGTATTATGAAACGGTTTTTGCAATCACACACACTTTCTACAGGTCTAGCTATTTTTTCTATGTTTTTTGGTGCAGGAAACTTAATGTATCCAATTTTGGTTGGTATACAATCTGGAACTCAAAATATTTTTGGTATGGCTGGCTTTTTACTTACCGCCGTTTGCTTACCACTAGCAGGCTTAGTCGGTATGATCCTTTTTGACGAAAATTATAAATTATTTTTTAACAGACTTGGTGACATAGCAGGTAGCATTGTTATTGCAATTTCATTAATTATAATTGGTCCACTCGTGGCGATACCACGAATCGCAACGCTATCACATACTATGATTGCACCATTTATACCTATTCAATTTTTGCAGCAAGATACCACGCTTTCTTCTTTTATTTTTGCTGTTTTATTTTTTGCACTTACTTTTTCATGCACGTACAAAAAAAGCCGCGTTGTAGATTTACTCGGATATGTTATTAGCCCACTCCTTTTACTATCTTTAGTTACTATCATTGTTAAGGGAATATGGTTTGCAAACGTTTCACTGGAGACTGACATCTCCCCAATTGAAGCGTTTGCATCAAATATAATACGAGGATATGAAACACTTGATTTGCTTGGAGCTATTTTCTTTTCTTATGTTGCACTCACCATACTGAAAAAATCTTACAATGATGAAGTAAACACACAGCATAAGCGTGCAATAATGGGGCTAAAAGCTGGTGGCATTGGCTTAAGCCTGCTTGCCGCCATTTATATTGGCTTAAGCTATCTAGGCGTTCATTTTGGCCCACTACTCCCAGCAAAATTTCACGCTGGAGAAATTTTTAGAGAAATTTCTTTTATTGTACTTGGTTCACACGGTGCAATTATTATTTCACTTGCGGTACTCATGGCGTGTTTGTCAACATCAATTGCGCTATGCACTGTATTTAGTGAATATTTGCAACATGATATCTTTAAAGGAAAAATCAGTTACATTCAAGCACTATTTTTAACTTTCATATTATGCTTACCACTCTCTACATTTGGATTGGGAAAAGTATTAGAACTAACCGGAGGTCCTATAACGTTTATTGGTTACCCTGTTTTGATTACACTTACCATGTGTAATATCTCCTATAAACTATTTGGTTTTAAGCCAATTAAAGTACCAGTTATAGCAACACTTTTTATTGCAACAACTGCATATTATTGGCAACTTTTTACACCATATTTTAGTTAATATAGCTGCTACAATACCATATATAATAGCTTTATATTTTTTACAAAAGGCCTTACTAAGTAAGGCCTTTTTTGCTGCATGGTATATGTACACCTTTGTTTTATTTTGGTTTGATCATGTACATACAGATTGACAAAAAAATAAAACTTTTCTAAGCTATGCGGCACAAAAGCTATATACATATATGGTATGTAAACTATGGGTTGTATGTAAGCATGTGTTATATTAATTTTATTCGATTTTATACACGAAAGGTGTATTGGTTATGTTATGTTACAAAAAGAATACGATGCTTTCTTTGATTTTTATTGCTGCACTCGCAGGAAGTGCTCAGACAACACATGCTGTATCAATAGAATTAATCGATAGACATGTCGGAAACATAATTAACATGATTGCTGATGAACCATTATTGGTTGCAAGCGGTATTATAGTTCCATTTTTAGCTTATTGTATTTTCAGTTATAACTGCAAAGTTCCTAACAAAAATTTTAAAGCACGCTACTCATTACGCTTTAAAGACCTAAAGATTCGTATTCGTAGTATAAGTGGCTTAATGGAACAATTTCGCTACATTATAAAAAATATTTACTGGATTATTGAGGATGGTGTTGTTGGTATCCCTGGCAATTCATCCAACTCAGTTCGTGTTGATCCAATAACCAAAAAAGTAAACGTAAAAGAGTGCTCATCACCTGCTGGTTTATTTGGTTGGATTCATGCATATTCTAAACCAATCACAGAAACGGCAAAAGCTCCTTATGAACTTGGTAAAACCGCGTTACAAATTGCAGTTGGCATATACATTTGGCAAAACATACACAACCTCATTCCTACAATTAAATCTGTTATAGAAGAAATAGCTACAGAAGAAGGAATGAAAAATGCTATTACTGCTGCAGGAAGTAAAGTTTTAATATAAGAACCTATCCCAAAATTAAAATCTTGAAATAATTTTGTAAAAAAAGGAAAATCTCGCTGATAAAAAGATGT
>JAGQHQ010000026.1 GCA_020431705.1 Candidatus Dependentiae bacterium | reverse complement strand
AAAACTATATAGCAGCAATCCAAATTGCCGCTATATTCTATACTTTGAGGCATTTATGAATTTTGGGATAGATTCTATATCTATACCCAAAAAATACTTTTGTTATACATTTGCTAAAATAGTTGCGCTATTACGTGTAATTTCTGCAGTGCCACCACGTGTGAGCAATATACTTTCTTGTTTTCCATTTTCTAAGCGAAATATCATTTTTTTTTGCGGTGACAAAATCAGAATAGTCGGTACATGGCCAGGTTGAATCACAAAGTTACCAACTGGTGTGTTGAGTTCCAGCCATACAATTTTGTGCGTTTGTTTTGCCGTTGGGCTAATGATATTTAATTCCATCACTTAACCTTCTTGCGTAGCTCTTGTGCTTTCTCTTGAGCTTCTTCAATGGTGCCAACCATATAAAATGCTTGCTCTGGTAGATGATCAAATTCACCATTTATAATACGTGCAAAATCGTCTACGGCTTTATCTTTTGATACATAACGACCAGGAATACCAACAGCAAATTCCGCGCTGAACATTGGTTGCGTTAAAAATTTCTGAATTCGTTTTGCGCGATTAACTAATTGTTTATCTTCCTCAGAAAGTTCATCCATACCCAAAATAGCAATGATGTCTTGTAGCTCTTTATATCGTTGTAATGTACTTTGAATAGTGCGAGCAACTTCATAATGTTTTTTACCAACAACACTTGTTTGTAGTCCTTTTGAACTGGAGGCAAGTGGGTCGATTGCTGGGTACAAGCCAAGCTCTACAAGTTTTCGAGAAAGTACTGTGCTTGCATCCAAGTGCATAAAAGTTGTTGCTGGTGCTGGATCAGTAATATCATCAGCTGGAACGTACACAGCTTGAATGGAAGTAATCGATCCATTAATTGTATTGGTGATTCGTTCTTGAAATGCGCCCATTTCTGTTGCCAATGTTGGCTGATAGCCAACAGCAGAGGGTAGACGACCAAGTAAGGTAGAGACTTCAGAACCCGCTTGTACAAATCTAAAAATGTTATCAATAAAGAGTAGAACGTCTTTTTTTTCTTCATCACGGAAATATTCAGCCATGGTCAAGCCAGTCAAGCCAACGCGTAGACGTGCACCAGGCATTTCTCCCATTTGGCCAAATACGAGTGCTGTCTTATCTAAAACACCAGTTCGTTTCATTTCAAGCCAAAGTTCATTGCCCTCACGAGTACGTTCACCAATACCCGTAAAAACTGAAACTCCGCCATGTTCTGTTGCAATATTGCGAATTAATTCTTGTACTAAAATTGTTTTACCAACACCTGCACCACCAAATAGACCAATTTTTGATCCCTTAATATAGGGACACATGATATCAATTACTTTTATACCAGTTTCTTGAATTTCATCAGCAATTTTTTGTTTAACAAGTTCTGGCGCACTACGATAGATATTCCATCGTTTTTCAGATTGAAGTTGTGGCTTATCATCAATTGTTTGACCAAGGACATTAAAAATTCTGCCGAGCACTTGCTTACCTACAGGCACGCTAATTGGTGCGCCGGTATCAACTACTTCTAACCCGCGTCTAATAGTATAAATGTTATCAATTGCAATACAGCGAACTGCACCATCGCCTAGCTGTTGTGCAACTTCAATGCTTGCAGGTTTTCCTTCAGGAAAAACAACTCTTAGCTCGTTTAAAATATTCGGTGCTGATTCACGTTCAAATTGCACGTCAATAATAGTACCACTTACTCGTAGTACATAACCTTTGTTGTTTGATGCTGTTTGATTGGCCATAATTAAAACGCCCCTGGCAGTAAAAAAAGTCGTATATACGTAAATAAGCTAAAGGAACTGGTTTTGTTTGTAAAGAAAATGAAAATTATGGGTATAGTTAACCGAGCTTTTTAGTCGTATTTTTTGTAACAAGGTAAAAATAATAAATCGGGCGACTAAGCTTTTTGTAAAAAGAATGATTTAAAAATTAAAAAGTGAGATGCACAGTTAATTTTTCTGAATTTTATTGATACCAATTTGTGTAAACCTATCTGCGAGCTCTTGAGAATCAAGAAGTCCAGTTTTTGCATCTAAATATTGTATTACTGAGCTGCTGTTGATAATGCCGCGGACCAGAGATTCTGTAATAGATCTTCTTTCTAAAATGCTTGCAACAAAACATGAGGCAAATGCATCGCCTGCGCCCAAAGTTGAAACAACATTAGTTGGTATACTTGGATGAAAATATGTTGATTCTTGTGTAGCAACATATACACCATTAGCGCCATCTGTAACAACTGCAATGCGTGGGCCTTTGTCTAGCACGTATTTAAAATAATCTTCACGAGAGCAGTTATTTTTGTTTCCATGTAGAGAGCAGCCAAGTAAGCTTGCTTCGTAAGCATTTAGAATTAATATATCGATATTAGCTAAACACTTTTTAAGTATTGGTGCACCTGATTCTAGTTGGCTGGTTCCTGGATTTGTGGCAACTGGTATGTTCTGTTGTTTTGCAAAGTCGGTAATAGGTAACAAAAGATCAGAAGTTTTTTGGCTAAGAGATGTGATATAGAGTTGATCCATTTTTTTTATTTGTTCAAACGGAATATCTTTTTTTTCTATAGTAATGTTTGCGCCACGATAGATAAGTACAGTTCTGTTCCCGGATGGACATGGAATAATGAATGAACTGCCGGTTGAAATTTTTTTGTGTTGTATAATTAAATCTGTATTTATTTTTTCTTGGGTAAGTTCTTGAGTAATTGCGTTTGCTTGATTATCATTGCCCACTTTGCAAAATGTAGTAACATCAAAACCCAGACGAGAAAGTGAAATAGCTGAATTAGTTGCGCCGCCGCCAGTATAATACTCTATTGCATCAACTTCTATTTTTGCTCCCTCGCGCAATAATACAAAGCATTCTTGTGCGCCGTTATGCTCAAACTTTTTTGTTTCAATATTTTGGTGTTGAATAAAAATATCCCGCATTGCGCTACCGATGGTCATAATTTTCATGTTATATACCTTTTTACTGAGTTAATTCAGGCAAGTTATGCAAATAAAACAATACTATGTCAAATATAAAGAGTATAAAAAATGCTCCGCTTATTACAGCGGAGCAATAAAATATTATTAATCGAAATCAAATTTTTATTACGCTTTGGCGCGAGTAACTGGCATTAAAATACGATCAATTACTTCATCTGCATGCTCTACCCAAATGACTTCAATGCCATCAGCAACTTCTTCGTGTCCAATCAAATCATTTTTATTTTTGACTGGTAAAAATACGTGTGGAACGTTATTACGTTTTGCTGCTAATATTTTTTCTCGTACACCACCAATTGGCATAACCTCACCTCGCAAATTAAGTTCTCCAGTCATTGCATATTTTGCGTTGATCGGCCGTTGAGTTAATGCCGATAAGATTGAAGTAAGCATTGTGATTCCAGCAGATGGGCCATCCTTTGGAACAGCGCCAGCAGGAACATGAATATGCAAATCATGTCGTGTAAATACTTCATATGGAATTTTAAAGCGTTTGGCATGTGCCTTTGCATAACTCATAGCTGCTTGAGCAGACTCTTTCATAACATCACCAAGTTGTCCAGTCAAAATCAAATTTCCTTTGCCAGGCATTAAAACTGCTTCAATTTTGATCATTTGTCCGCCATATGCTGTCCATGCAAGTCCATTTGTAATGCCAATAGAGTCATGCAGTAGTGCTTGTTCATCAAGATATTTGCGTGGTCCAAGATATTGCTCTAAATTATTGCAGCAAAATTTTAGTATCTTATTTTCTTGTACGATTGCACGGGCTGCTTTAGAGCATAGAGTTCTAATCATTCTCTCAAGCTGTCTGACACCCGCTTCTTTTGTATAATTAGTTATCAAGTCAACAATTACATCGCGTGCTATTTTTGCTTTTTGTATATTAAGGCCTGTATCAAGCATTGCTTTTTCAGTCAAATGTTTTTGTGCAATATTTATTTTCTCTTCTATTGTATAGCCAGAAAGTTCGATTACTTCCATTCTGTCGCGTAGTGGTTCAGAAATAGTACTTAAGTTATTTGCGGTAGCAACAAACATAACTTGTGATAAGTCAAATGGAATTCCCAGATAATTATCATAAAATGTTCTGTTTTGTTGTGGATCAAGGACTTCTAACATCGCAGCTGATGGATCACCTCTAAAATCTACGCCAATTTTATCAAGTTCATCAATAACGATAATTGGATTACATGAGTTTGCTTTTCGTATTGCCTGGATAAAACGACCAGGCATCGCGCCAACATATGTTCTGCGGTGTCCACGAATTTCGGCTTCATCTTTTACACCACCTAATGAAATGCGTACATATTCTTTGTTAAGTGCATGAGCAATTGATTTACCGAGTGACGTTTTTCCAGTTCCTGGCGGGCCAACAAAACATAAAATAGGAGCGTACCCATCTTTTTTGAGGTTTCTAATAGATATGAAATCCAAAATTCGATCTTTAATATCTTTAAGACCATAATGTTCTCTGTCAAGGACATCTTGTGCGTGCTTAATATCAAGGTTATCTATTGTCTGTTTGCCCCATGGCAAAGCAAAAATCCAGTCTAAGTAATTTCTTATAACAGAAGCCTCCATAGAGTCAGGTGATGTTTTTTCTAGTCGATTAACTTGTCGTTCAATTTCTTTTTTTGTTTCCTCAGATACTGGTAAATGTTCTAGCTGTTCTCGCATTTGGTCAATTTCTTCTGTATCATCTTCACCCAGTTCTTTTTTGATTGCTTTGAGTTGCTCTCGCAGATAAAATTCCTTTTGTGATTTGTTCATTGATTCTCGTGCATTATTGCGAATGCGTTCTTGAATTTCTGCAACTTCGATTTCTTTGTATAGGTGTTGATGCAGGAGATCTAATAAATCTTGTTTTGTTTTTGATTCCAAAAGCTTTTGCGCTTGTTGAACGGAAAGACTGAGATGAGAAAGAATAAAATCGGCAATTTTATCAGGATCTTGCATTTTTGAAAGAATAAGATGAAAATCTGGGCTAAAAGCATTGCCAGATACGGTCATTTTTTCCGTCAAAGATTTGATGTTTTTTATTTGGGCTTTGATTATCTCTTCATTTTCATTATCGGTAAACTTCATTTCTTCTACTGTGGCATGTAAAGAGTTATCTTCAGCAATAATTTCTTTAATTTGTACTTTACTTACTCCCTGAACTAAAATTTTTATGCCGCCTTCAGGAATTTTAATAAGACGCATGATAGAAGCAACTGTGCCAATACTGTATAAATCTTTGGTGCCGATTACTTCTTGTTGGTCGAGTTGTTTTTTTGCTGCAATGAGCAAAACGAGTCGAGATTTTTGCAATGAATCGTTAATTCCAGAAATTATTTTTTCATCCATCACAAGGAGTGGTACAATTGTGTGTGGAAATACCACAACGTCCATGGTGGGAATCACCGGGAGCATTTCTGGTATATGTTCTTGTAAATTCTTATTAAATAGTGTTTTCATCAACTCCCCCTATCTGACAAAGCATTATTTTAATAGTTTGTGTGATACAGAGCCTTATATTGGCCGATCACATCACCAGTCTATGGTAGATAAGCCCGGAAAAACAATGATATATTTAAAATCGAGTAAAAGTTGTTATAGCAAAAGGTCTTATTCATATTCACTCAGATGGCAGTACCAAATGTGCATTAATTTATTTGTAGCTCGAAGTTGTATTTATTTTTAATTTTATTATTATTGTTCTTAAGGTTTTGAATAAAGTGCATTTTTTACTATAGGTTGCATTATGATCAGAAATACTATATTTAAATATTTTTTAATTATTTCTCTTTTGTCAAATTCGCCAATCGGTTTTTGTTTCGCAGAAGAAAAAAAGTCCGTGAATAATGATGCTAACAATACTTGTGACATCAAAAAAGATAAAAAAATTGGAGATAAAAAAATTCCTTTACAGCCTCATATTTATATGCAGATGTTAAAACAAGCACATGAGTTAGATAAAGAAAGAAATCCATTTGGTCATGGGATATCTAAAATGATTACCTATGCAATCGGAGGTACATTAACTATGACAGCACTTTTTGCTGCGATTGTTTGTGCTTGTATGGGTGTTAGTAAAGATATGCAAAAAATTGCAGAACCTTTGTACTTTGTGGGTGGAGCACTTTTTTCTGCTATGTTAGCAGGTATGAGTTTTGGATGCACGCTGTGTGCAAATAGCTTTTTGGATGAATCTGCTAATCGTCATGTAATAAATGTTCAAAAAAACTATGAAGCTCGCGATGAAGTTATTGATGATGAAGTTATTGATAGTAATATTGAGTATATGAGATAGTCTCTAATTTAATTAAGGATATTTTTATGAAAATGTACACTGTTTTTTTTATAGTTATTGGTTTAATATGTATTTCTGGTGCTCATTTGCATGGTATGAAGAGCAATGTAAATGATAAAAATGACAATTCAAAAGCAGGAAAAGTATGCTTGAATCAAGAAAAATACGTCAAAACTCTTAAAAGGATGCAGAAGTTAGATCAAGACAATTATGAAAAAACTTTATCAGTCAGAAAAGCTGCTATTTGTTTATCTAGCATTCTTGGTATTACTACTGCAGTTATTGCTGTGTGTGGATGTTACAATGCTTTACGAGGTGGTGATGTTAGTATCAGCAAGGGTTTTGGATTTTATGCGGCGGCTTCTGCGTTTATTTCTATAATGTCTATATTTCCTTTTATGGATACACAGCAGAATATCAAACAGTTTCACCATGCTTATTTATTAAAAAACGACGACGACGGCGATGATAAAACTTCTTTCTCATATAGTGATACCAATTCCTCAAAATAATCCTGTAAAAAATGAAAAATATTGCTGACAAAAGGCAGACATGGGAAACCTGCAAGAAAATATATAAGCAACGAGGGTTTCTATTTGTATTAAACTGTTGACTTGTCCCGCTCCAAATATGATACAATTAAGATATATGAAAGTACAAAGTACAAAAAGTGCGATATATAACCATTTAAAAGAGAAATATATGATTCACACATATATTATGTCAGCAATTATAGCAATTGCTTTATTCATTAGCCCAGTGTTACAAGCGCAGCAAGAGCCTACTGGCGGTGGATTGTTTGATAGCTACAGCCTACCAAGTTTTCAAAGTATTTTAGAGAAAACGCAGGATACCGTTAACTGGGTGAAGGAAACAGTTAAAGAACGCCCAAAGACTACCCTCGGAATCGGAGCTCTGGCACTGTTTGGTGCCGCTTATTTCTTGATGCATAAGCAAAAATCTCAAGAAGATACAAACATTATGCGAAAAGAAATAAAAAAAACTAAGAAAGATATTACGCAAGAAAAAGAAAAAGGAACAACTCATATATCCACTGAGTCATATGAAACAATAAGTGAATTTGCGGAAGCGTTTATTGCAAAATTGAACAATACCAAGGAGTTTCCGCTCACATTCACAGGAATAGTTAGCGAAAATTCTTTATCGTCTTTAGCGTCTATTGTTGCTAAAAAACAAAAAAACAAAGAAAAAACCTATAATCTGAAAATTACATTTAACAACAACTATGAAAGTAACAACAACTATGAAAGAAACATTAATTCGATTAGTGAAAGCAATAGTATAAAGCATAAAATAATATCGTCTTACTACTGGTGGTGTGTGCGAATTGCGACATTAAAAAATAAGAATCTATCCCAAAATTCATAAATGCCTCAAAGTATAGAATATAGCGGCAATTTGGATTGCTGCTAT
>JAGQHQ010000025.1 GCA_020431705.1 Candidatus Dependentiae bacterium | reverse complement strand
TTAACATCTTTTTATCAGCGAGATTTTCCTTTTTTTACAAAATTATTTCAAGATTTTAATTTTGGGATAGGTTCTTAGTATATATTACTTTTGTAGATGTGCTTGTAAAAACCAAAGATTCTTGTCTAGCATTCTCCCTAAGGCAATATAAACATCCCCCGTGCCATAGTCGCCAAGCTGCTCCGATAGTTTTACATTACTACGAACTAACTCACCAAAAATTGCAAAATTATGCGTAAGATGCTCAAGATGATCTTTTGCCACAAAAATATCAATTGGATATTGTCGTAACTCACTATTTTGACTAATCGCTTGTATCGTACCAAGAGCTGTTCCACCTAAGCTTGTTACACGTTCTGCAACAATATCTACATACTCCTCAACTTCCTCTGCAAGTTCATCAAAAAGTTTATGAAGTGCAATAAACTGCGTGCCTTTGATATTCCAATGAGCCTGCTTTAATTGTAAATACAAATCATTACATGAAGCCAAAGATTTGTTAAGTACGTTAACAAGCTCAATACGATCTTTTTCATCTAAACTCATTTGCGTAGTATGCATTATTGATTTCATATAGTTATTCCTCTTTTTAATTTTTTATCGAATTACGCTAAGATTATATCATGAAAAAAATAACAAAAAATATAAAAGATTATTTTTCCTTACGAAAGTAATAACTGACTCATATAACAGTAGATTAAAATGCCAATAATATCCATCAACGTTGCTAAAAATGGCCCGGCAGAAAATGCTGGGTCAATATTCAGGCGGCGAAGTATAAGCGGAATACAACTACCAAGAGAAACTGAGGTAAGTACAATTAATGAAAGAGAAGTACTAATAACAAGTGTTTGCCAAAAATCATATGTCGTAAACCATGCACGTGTAAATGCTGTTGCACCTAATACTAATGCAAGCATTGCCGCCATGGTAAATTCTCGCTTTAAAAAACGAAATATATTATCAGCACTAATATCTCCAGATGCAATACTCTGAATAACTACTGTAGAAGTTTGATGGCTTGTATTTCCTCCAGCACTGGTAAGCATCGTAGTAAAATACAATAATGAACCAAGATGCAGCGTTGACTCATACCCCTTCATAATAATAGTTACAAATGATTCGACCAAAAGAAGAATAACTAAAACATAACTACGTTGATAGAGCATGCGATAAAAAGATGTTTCAAAATACGTGTGCTTCATCGGCGTAAGCGCAGCCATTTTTTGCATATCTTCACTTGCTTCTTCTACCAAAACATCTACTAGTGTTTCACTAGGAATTGCGCCCAAAAAATAATTATTATCATCAACAACTGGAACCGTCATAAGTCCATAATGGACCATTTGTTGTGCAACTATTTCTTGATCCTCAGTTGCTTTTGCAACATATTCCATTTCTCGTAAAAAAGAACCAATACGATCTCTTGGTGCATTTAATACCAAATCTTCTAAATTAATATAACCAACTAATCTGTGTAAAATATCTGTTACATAAATTTGTTGGTAAATATCACGGCTTGGGCGTAAACGCTGCAATAACTTAATACTTTTTTCTACTGTAAAATCTTGCATCAATGTAAGCACCTCAGTATCCATGATACCACCGGCAGATTCTGGATGAAATTTCAATAAAGAAAGAACTTGTTCTCGTGCATGCTTAGTGAGTAATTGCATATATTCTTTCAACTGATCATCGGAGAGCACGTCAAAAAGATCAGTCAATTCATCTGCATGCAAGACTCTGAGTAAATGAGTACGTTCTTTTTCTTCAACAAAAGAAAGAACTCGAACTTTCATCTTATCTGAAAGCTCTTCAAATACCTCCTCTTTAAGCTCTTTCGATAGCATTACAAAAAGACTTTTAAAACTTTGATAGTCAATATTAGTTAGAAATTCTGCTATATCAGCTGGGTGCATATCAATAAAAGATTGCCACAATGAGGTACCCATGGACGTATCTTGAGCAATAACAGCTTCTAAATTCTTGCTTATCTCTTGTAATATGCGTTTTACGTCCATTGTATGCTCCTAAGCGACATAAAAATCTGTAACACTTGTCCTCATGGTACGAGAAACCGTCTTTATTGTCCATCACAGAGATATACACAGCACAATACTTCAAAATGTTCTTAGCTTGTTAGCATTTGACTTTACACGTCCGTTTTGTACGATTAGATGGTATGAATGAAATTAAAGATATTCAGAAAATTATTACTGTAGATAAGCATGCGGCTGGAAACCGCATAGACAGTTTCATAGCCTCATCTGTATCAGATTATTCGCGGTCTCTTGTTCAACGTCTAATACAGTGCAATGCGATAGCGGTCAATGGCAACATTGTGAATAAACCAAGTATGCCACTCAAGGCTGATGATCAAATTTGTATTACCATTAAACCGGCAGTGCGACCGTCGGTACAAAAGGTTATTGATAAAAATTTACCAGTAGACATAGTACATGAACATGAACAATTTTTAATTTTATCCAAGCCAGCAGGATTGATTATCCACCCGCCACACAAAGAAAGTATGGTTACCACATTAGTTGATTGGCTTCGTGCATTTTATCCTGACCTTGGCCAAATTGGACTAGAAGATAGACCTGGTATTATTCATAGATTAGATAAAGACACATCAGGATTAATTATTATATCTCGCACTCATCGAGCATATAAGCAGTTTGGTCAGATGTTTCGTAATCGCACTATACAAAAAACATATCAAGCAATTGTACAAGGCCATCCAGAAAGCAATGGTATCATTGATTTGTTTATAGGTAGAGATCCACACATACCAGTAAAAATGACCGCATTTGACACAAAGAAAGCACAACGCTATATACGGCATGGACATAAATTACGACATGCTATAACACACTACAAAGTAATACAGTATTTTGAAAATTATACTTTACTTGAACTTAAGCCAGTAACTGGCCGCACTCACCAAATTCGTGTACATTTAAGTGCTCTTGGCCATCCAATTGTAGGAGACCCACTCTATGGTATGCCCGATAAAAAGCATATAAAGCGGCATGCACTACATGCCAGCGACCTTTCTTTTGAGTTAGATAATCAGAGATTTTCTTTCAGCCTACCGTTACCAGATGATATGCAAACTCTTATCAAAACAATTTCATAATTTTACCAGTTTAAAAATACTATTTTAAAGATACATAGGCAATTTAATAAGCATTTATAATTTAAAATTGACAAACTAAATATTTTTATATACTAATGACAGTATATGCTATATAATTATCCGATGCGAGAATAAATCGGCGAATTTTATTATAATGACATACATGAAGTATTTATTAGTATATATTGCATTTATTATAGGAATAGCGACTCAACCAATTCATGCAGAATTTACATGGACCGGATATATCCTTGCTGCTAGTACATGGACTACAGGGCTGGTTCTTGCATGTACTGCTGCATATGGAAATTATCAGAAAAAACAAACCAGAACAGATAACTGCATAACAAACACATTAGCATTTCTTAAAAACAATAAAAAATTTATCATAACAACCACTATAGCATCCTTTGTAATGTATGCACCTATTGATCTTGGTGTTTATGGCAAAAAAGCATCTATAGTTTCAGCAGTACATTTTGCACAAAAGCATGCACTTGGATATATTGCTGGTTTTGTTACAACTCCTTTGCTTATAGGGGGATGCGCGAAAGCGATAGATATATTGTACTAAATAATATAAAAAATGGACTATTTGATAGTAAGAAATTTTTGCTTGCCTTTTTTTCAAAACGGACATAGCATGAGCTCGAGCTAAGAAGGAATTGTAGTAATGAAGCGCCTTTTACATAACAACAGTTCTTAGCTCTTTTTTATGGGCTAATCGTATGCTTCTTTGTTGCAATTGCCTAAACTGGTTTGTAAACTTGTTAACAATATTCTGATCATCAAGTACTACTACATTTTCTTGATTTACTCGTGCTGCTGAACGAGTAAAATTAAATGACCCTGTCCATACAATAGATTTATGGTGTAAGTTATCTGCAAAAACAGCAAACTTGTTATGCATTTTGTCAGAAAACAAGCTTTTTGTTTTTACTTGTTTATATACAAAAATATCAATACCACCAGCCTTGAGCATATCGATTTTGCCAAATCTATCATGCACACCGCTACGATCTACTACAATTCGTATCTTGACGCCGCGTTTATGCGCATCGAGTAATGCTCGTGCAATATCCTTATTAGTAAATGAAAATACGGCAATATCAATTTGCTTGTGTTCTTTACCGATCAAATCAATCAAAATTTTTTGCACATTATCATCTGGCGTAAAAAGTGCTTGGGCAATATGACCATCGGCATCACATAGTAACCCCTCACAACTTGCTGGTTTTTGAATCACCTTTTGTCGTGGTATATAACGCGTTGGCATGCTAATAATAAAATGTTTTTTACTAAAGCCTATTGGTAATGATGTTCCATTTTTGCACAGCTGCACTGCGTTATATGGTGGTATTTTTTTGGCTTGCCGCACACGAGCATCAATACGTACAAAGAGTGCAGAAAAAATAGCTATATAAAGAAAAATAAGTAATCGATGTAATTTTTGCTTTCTCATTATCATACTCTCCAGTAAAAACTGTTTTATTTTTTGGCAATACCCTGTTTATAATAACTCCATTAATAAAAAACTACCATTTCCACCGCATTTCAACTTCACCACCAGCGTCGCGCCGCTCATCGCGAAAGGCCCGTACACTCATATTATCAGACGCAAGATACTCAAGTTCAAACCGCGTATCTTCTGATAAACTAAAATTTTGTTGAATAAGCGCGCGCCAGCGCTCACTTAATTCAATTTCTATCGCTCCGCGAATACCACCACGTCCGGTTTGATCACTAAAGCGTGGCAAAATATAAATGCGCTCAAGTGGTTTGAGTAGTGACGCAAAATAACTGTTTTGTGCTAAAGTAGATTGCTGATTTTCAAACAGCATACCTTTAATGTTTTGCATTAATAATGCGGGCATTACGATATTGAGCGACTCCTCTGGCGCTCCAGTAAAGAGTAACGCAATACTTTGCTCCTCAGTAAGCGGTGGTGTTGCACATAGTGAAATAATTGGGCTGCTACGCGAACCACTAACGCGTAATGCCACATGATACTTGCGAACTTTATTTTGTGCTACTAAATCAACAAGTGGATCTTGTAATTGACCCGGAATAAAAGTAATACTCCCTTTAGTTATATAAAGTGGTTTATATGGAAAATGCAGCGTACCACTAGAAAGAATAACAGCGCCCTCAACACATGGATTAAATGCACTTCCGGTAATAGATAAATGAGCATGTGCTTGTGTTTGCAAAAAGGGTGTCTGTACCTGTATAGAATCTTTTGTTTGCACATTTACATCATATAAAAAATTAATTTTTTCCTGTGTTTGTACATGAGGATGAGAGTGTATTAACTGTTTAAAAAGTGCATCAGAAAATAAACTTTCTTTCAATTGAGCCCGCTCAAGAATAACTGCCCCCTTTACTTTTGGTAGTTGCCCAATTGGTTTAGTTAATAATAACGATCCTGAAATAAGCGCAAATAAATCTCGTTTGAGATTCAACAAACACGATTCTAATACAAGAGGCACGTGCACAAAAGATATATCTAGTTGATCATTAAATAACAGTAAAGCACGCTCACAGGCTATAAATCCCCTATGCAAATCAAGCCCAACATCACGGATAATAATTTTTTTTTTAGGTATATCAACAGAAAAAATTGCATCAAAACCTTTTATAAGATTATACGTGTGTGGCAAACGAATAGTGCTGTTAGCCAAAGAAATTTTTGCTGCTAAACAAGAACCATCATCTTTTACAAGAGTAGAAATGGCAATTTTTCCATCACCCGCTACATCGTACCCAGTTACATCGCGAATAAGTTCACGGAAAAATGAAAAATCAATGCTACCAGAAATTGCCTGCGGACGAGCAGTGTGATGATTAAAAATAATTGCTGGTGATTGATTTTTTTCGCCATATAAAAACTTGTGTAAACAAAATGATGGTTTGAGTTGGAAACTCCCTTGATACACTTTTTTATTACAACTCCCATCAAGAGCAAAGTTGTTATTTTTAAAACCAAAAATACCTTCAAGCTGTGCTGTTGTATCGATAGTTGTATTTGTTGCTATACAGCGATACTTTCCAGATAGTTCTTTTTTGTTAAAGATAACATCAACAGATGCATCTTGTGGCAATATAGACCAATAACGCACTATGCTATTATGCAAACTACTACTATTTTCTAAATGCGCAGAACCATAATCACTATTTTGGTCATAATACCACGAACCAGCAATGCGATAAACATCACCATAATAAAACTGCAAACCACCCTTCCAATGATCATTATTACGACTAAAAGAACATTTGGCATGCTCACACAGCAGATGCTTGCCATATTGTGCACCAGTTATGGTAACATTGCCATGAATACCTTTACTCACATCAGACATATTGATCAGCAACTTCGCTATACATGTACCATATATACTTTTTTCAGAAACAGGAAGACCAGCAACCCGTGTACAATAATAAAGTGGTAACTGTGCCTTAAGTGCACCAACAATACGATCATCGACAGTATTTAAATGTATCGGGCTTACAACAAAGGAACGATTCGCATTTTTCAATGATGCAGTACCGTGATCGCGCTTCCAATCTATCGAAAAAAAACAATGACGATCAGTATCAGGTAGATGGGGCAGTTGTATTGATCCGCTTCCCTCACATGTAATAATCGTACTATTTTGATTATTTTGCGCATTAACATGTAGTATACCATTTATATCAGACATATAGATTGTATTATAGGTTCCAACAGAACCATCTTCTAAGCAAATACTCGATCGCAACGTATTGTCTATCTTTTTTGTATCACAACTGAACTGTATTCGTGCCTGTGCATTATTATCAGTATCATGTACATGCAAAGATGAAGCAGTAAAATGTGCTTCTTTTAAAAATGTTGGCAATGCCGGCGATATACCTGCAATGGCTCGCTGTAGATATGGCAAAATAGCCAATTGACCTCCACAAAGCGCCGAAAACATTTTAAGCTCATGTAGCCAAATATGTAAATCAACAATACCAGCACCCAAAAGCGAACGCCAAGTAAAACGCGTTATAAGTTTTTTTGCATGCCATTGCCACTGCTCATCATTGCTTGGTCGAACAACAACATCTTCTAGCTCAATACACGGCCAAAAAAAATCAATTTTTTTTACGCTACCATGTAGGGTGCATTCAAGTGCAGATTCAAATTTATCGATAAATATATCGCCTACAATTTTTTTTATCCATGGATCATCTTGTACAATCCAAATGGTTATTAGCAAACCAATTACAAGTGATATACTTATTTTTTTTATCATAAAAGTAAGTATAGCAAGTCATTTAAATCCATGCCATTGTAAATCATGTCGATCATATCAAGCTTTACAAAAATTAAATATTCGATTATTATTTAAAAAATAAATGCATCCAAAGATTCGATAAGTATTAATCGATTATGCGCCACTTTTAATGGGGGTTTTTTACTTATGCAAAATATGTCATCACTGTTTAAAAAATTACTATTTGCACTATTAGCATTTTCTATTTCTCACATCCTTGTAGCCATGAAACATGAACCTACGGCTGTAGAAAAAGCCTTTCGAAAAGAATTTTCTATAGCACCATCAAAGCCTTTTACTCAAGTCGCTAAAGCCGTATTGGGATCAGGTCTTGTAGCAGT
>JAGQHQ010000024.1 GCA_020431705.1 Candidatus Dependentiae bacterium | reverse complement strand
TTGCAAGAACAGCCGAAAGCTTCCTTGCGCAAGTAAAGGCTGCTGTTTTAGCCTACATGTTTAGGACTTTTGAATCGTATGTATCGATTTTTTAATTTCACAATTCGCTCCACTACTTTTTTTATTTACTTTGTTGAGTGCTTTTCGTTATCCGCGTTTTTGCACCAAGTTACAAACTTGCGCCTAAAGCCCTTTACCTTATCGGCATTGCCACCCCAACGCTCGTATCGATCTAAAAGAGTTTGGGTTTGGTCCCAAAAAGGTGAAGCCGTATCAAGATTATGCTCTAAATCACGCAAAATAAAATCCGGTGCTTTAATTTGTTCATCAACGTTGTTAATTCGTTGGTCTTCATTGCTATCACCCTCAATATACCCAATAAGTTTCTTCAAGCAATCATGCTTACCATCACCATACAATAAAACATTATTTAGTGAATCGACAACCGTATACTCTCTTGAGGCTTGAGTTGCACGTAGAACAACTCCAAACCAATGTCCATATGTACTAGATTCATTGGCTGTAGAAACCGCAAATAAATGAATATATGGTTGTTTTTTCATGCTCATTTTTGCCAAAAAATTAAGTGTTGGAACATTCTGAGGTAGCTGTGAAAACAAATAATTGTCTTTTTGTGTACTATCAGTTAGACGACAATTTATCAGCAAATCAATATTTTTAACCACAGTATAATTTTTCACTGCATCTTCTTTTCCATAATCTAAACCACGTGTAAGTAAATTCTCTACTTCTTCCGCCTCAAGCCAATCGCCTTTCTTCAAATCATCGCTTAGTTTATTAAAATTATTTTCGGTTTTCTCCCGATTATCAACAATATTTTTTCTCCAACAACCTATTTGATCACCATCACGATTACCAAAATACCGTTTAATATTTTCATAATTATCAAGCAACTTTTTTGCATCTTTTTGAGAAATGGTAGGATTTGAAAGAATATGATTCAATGCTAACAAATTTTTTACAGTGTGATAACCACAACTTGCATAACCACCGCCATATTCTCCACGTTGGCTGAATACCTTAAGTTGTTGAACTGTTATTTCTGTGTCATTTGCTCCTCGATTTTCTTTCTCATCTTCTTGCTCTTCATCCTCAATAGATGATGATGTTGAAAAACTAATTTTTTGTCCTGGTAGAACCAAATTATCATAAAGATATACTACACCACTTTTGAGATAATCCTCATCTTCCAGATATTTAACTACAGCCGGCATAGTTTGGTGTTTATATATTGTATAGCCAAGAATAGCTGCCAAACCACCAAAAAAAGCAACCGGAAAAATCCTGCTCGGCTCTTTTCTTACGCTAGAAACATAATCAGAAATAACAGTTTTGATACTACTGAATGACAAATCCCACGCTTGCACATAGACTGGCACAATAAGAAGCAATACAAAAAAAACTGGTAAACATACTTTTACTATTTTCATTATTCCAACTCTACCATATTACGAAAAAATTTTTATAATACCATGCCAAAAATACGTCCCTGCAGATAAAGCCAAAGCACTTCCCTTTACTATCAACCCAAATATCAGATTCCTAGAAATAATATCAATTGCTGTTTTGTTACACACAATTTGATCTGGATCTTTACATATAATAATACGATAGGCTTCATTTTTTTGAGGCTCAGAAATAGCATTCAAAAACTGTCGATATAATACATAGCCTTTCTGGCCAATCTGATCTTTACCCCACATTATTAGACGAATTTCCTGCAAAGCATCTGGATTTTTTTTTATAAATATAAGAATATTTTTAATAGCAGTTACTACGCCTTGCTCCAGTGGATAATTAAAAATACCAACACTAATTTGTGGAAACGCAACTGCTTGAATACCATTTAATTTTGCAACCTTTAAACTATTAATGTATGTTCCAGCAAGCTGCTTCTCCTGCTTTTCAGTCGCTTGAGCACCATGAAAAAGACATGGCCCCACCGTATGGATAATATGAGAAACATAACCATGCTCAGCTAATTTGCACGCTGATGTTATCCTTGATTCACCAGTTGGACACAATACATCGCCATTCCGCCAATGCGGTGTAAGTTTTCGACACTCAAGACAAAGTTTGCACATATTATTTACACTTGAACCATGGTCTTGACCCCCTGCAACAGCATGAATTGCTTTATCAACGCCACCACCACCTTGCAAATACATATTTGCAGCATTAACTATAGCACTCTTCTCTTGAACAAAGTTCTGCTTTTCAATACTACCATAATCAAGAATAATTTTAGTTCTATGATACACATACTCTATTCTATTTGAAATAGCACCCTCTAAGCAGACAACCATTCCGGCAAATAAAACTCCACTTAATATACCAGCTATTTTTTGATAAGAATACATAATTTCCTCCATATGACCGCACTTCAATGATTTTCTATTAGAAATAATCAAAGCGTCCAAAATATACAATACAATAGACACATGCTTCTAATAAAGAAAAGTATATTAACCAACTACCAAAAAGATATTATACGCATACACTCCTTTTTAACAATTGAACCATAAAAAATTCAATTTGTCAAAGCTCAGAGGGGGCCCTACAAGGCCCCCTCTGCAACTATTATATAACGTAGACTATACTTTTGGCACTGGTGGCCTACTTCCTCCTGGAACTGGTGGTGGGCCTCCTCCTGGAGCTGGCGGCGGACCTCCTGAAGGAAATATTGAACTAGATGGTTGCTCAGATTCTTTTGGGACTTCTTCTTTCATTATTTGTAACGTACTTATCATATTTTCCACAAAGACTCTTATGCATCCCATGTTTTCGTTTCTTATTTTTTCACCAGATACTTTCTTCTTAATTTTTTCTTCTAACCCTTTGAAAATATCTACTAATTCTTTTTGTAAAGCTGAAATATCAATATCATCGAGTTTAATAGGCTTTCCGTCTTTTACAATCAACTCCAATAATGGTTTAAACACATCTTTCATTACAACATACGTATTTATATTTTCTACAATAGGCATACATGAAAGCTCTTGCTCTGCCTGACCCTTATCAAGTTTCTGAAGTTGGTCAATAAAGTACTCTATGCTTACTTGAGTATATGCGCGATAAAATGTATCAATAATAATTGAAAACTCGGGATCTTGCGACACACCAACATCTGCCTTATCTACAAAACTCTTTAGCTTCTCGCGCGTATCTTTAAAATGATACTTCATTATTGCATCGCGCAACTCTCCCACCTTACCAGTATACGCACGCACATCGTGTAATAACTCCAAGTGCTGCCCAAAAAATGTCATATATTTTTTTGCATCAGAACCACGTGGAACTCGTATATCAGCGCTATCAAGAAGGTTAAGTGAGTCATACAAAATTTGTATTCGCTGTCCAGCCGTTTTTTCTTTTTGTTCATCTGGCCATTCTTTTAGAATCATCATGAGTAGGCCATACGGAGCAACTAATGAGTAAAAATTTTTATCTTTAATAATTTTTGACACATTTGTTCTTCCAGCTAACGAACCAAGCGCACTATACACATCTTTTGGTGTACGGGTAACACCCTTAAAATTTTTGCTATATTTTGTTATTGATATATTATTTTTTTCAAGCTCCTGAATCAACCATGGGACAAGCGGCTTTTTATTACTGTCTATTGCCTCTTTTAAAATAGTAACAACAATTGCAGCATTTTTATTTTTATCAATATAGCTTTTTATTTTCTTGCGTATGTTTGATTCAAATTCAGGATTTTGGTTATTGGTTAACTTTTTGAGTTTTGCAATAATCTCATCTGCATTTGGCTTAAATAACTCTTTTGGCGTCTTGAGCTCTTTGATTATCTCATTAATAATAATATTGCGATCTGTTGTACCAGCAACTTTTTTCAAAAAGAACAGAGCTTTTTCAATATCTTCATACTGAAGCGCATCTTGAAGCGGCTTATTGAGCGCTTCATACGGATCAACTGCCTTTTTTCTATCAATAATAAGCGTTCTTAATTTTTGATAATAATCTTCGACCATTTTTTTGTATGAATTTGTATTATATACTATCTCTTTAAGAGTTTCCTCTTTCCAACCTTGCAACTTTGCTTCATCCAAATTCTTAAACAGCATCTCAGCATGTTGATTAATGTATTTGCTCAGCGTTTCTTCTCCATCATTATAATCAAAAAAGAGTTGATTCATAATCGCAAAAAGAATGTTAAATGGACGAGCAAAAAAAGAAAGGTATTTTTCATCATACAAATCAAGAAGATCGATAAGCGGCACATTTTTCATCTGCTCAATACCGGCTTGGCCTGCTGCAATCTCTCTTAATGCACTACCAGATAATTTATCAAATCGATAAAAATCAGGATCAAGTCGCAATAGATTAATCTTCTCACGCAACCATTCAATCATAAATCGCCCCTTACTATCAGTAAGAGGTTGATCAGCATCAGAAATCTTACTATCTGCACGCCCTAGCTCTTCTACAAGCCGCTTAATAAGATCTAAAGCGCGAGACTGATTAAATATTTTTTGTGCTGGTGTTGGATCATCGAACTCTTTATAATCATCGCGAACTTTAATTTTCTTTTTTGCAACAGACGGCCTTTGTGAAATCGCAACATTCACTATAATTGCCTCTAAATCAGCAAAAAGTTTATCAGAAAACTGCCTCTCTGTTCGAAAGCTAAGCTTGAGGAACAATGCTACTAGCTCACCAACGTGCTGCTCCATTTTTTTATCAATATTTCTCAAAAATGATTCTAATCTTTCATCGTAACCTTTTTTAAGCGAATTGATATAATTTGAAAGTCCACCCGGCTCTTCTTCTTTTTCTCCAATAAGCTCTAAAAGTGCTGCGTGTTTTTTGAACGCATCATTCATACCAACATCTTGAATTAATGTTTCTAAAATAAACCAGCGGTAAGCTTCGAATGGCGTATCAAATGTTTTTTTTGTTCTGCCAACCTGAACTTCAGTTCTTTGATCATTTTCTGGCCTGACATACACCTCGTGTGCGATTGTTTTAATTGCATCAAAAATAACGTTATCTGATGCATCTTTCTGTACTTGCAATAAACCAGCAATCTCTTCTTGAGTAAGTAAGGAACGATTTTTTAAAATTCTTTCTTTAATTGTTAGTTTTTTAGGTAATACTGGTTTTTCTGGAGTAATTGGTGCACTACCGGGTAACCCTCCTGTACCTGACTGATATGTTGGCGGCCCATCTTGTGGGGCAGGAGGTATATCACTTTGTTGAGTTTCTTGCTCAATAAATTTTTTTTCTTTAACCACCATTTCTGGACCTTGAATTGCATCTGGAACACCTTCTGCTCTTGGTGTTTTTGGACCAGCAATTGGTTTTTTTGTACTATCATCATAAACAAAAATCCATTGCCCTTCACCGTCTTTCTCTGGCCGCCATAACCACCGACCAGACCCCTGGGCATCTTTTGGTGATTCTATTGGCATATCAATTGTTGGTTTTGTAATTTTTGTTTCTGAAGGAGAGGGTAACGTTTGTGCAACAACACGACTTGCCCCCGACTTATCCTGCCATATCCATTCACCACCTCCTTCATCATGACGAGGCAACCAATAATAGCGCCCTTCACCAGAACCCTGCGGTATTGGCGGCGGATCATCTGGCATTTGTGAAAGACGCTCTTTGAGTTGATCGATAAGCTCCCGATCTGCAATTTTTCTTGCATAAATCAACTGGCGTGTCACCTGAAATTTACTCATTTTTTTCAGAGCAGTTTGATCAATACGTGCTGCAAACAGTAATTGAGAAAAAAAATACGTAGCAACCAATGCAAAAAAAACAATACGTAGTATTGTATTACGTTTCATTATTTTTTACCTTTTTTTAATAAGCAATACCACCTTTAAGCCATACACCCCATTGAGAAAATGCACCGCGATTCTTCCCACCATGCCCCACACATTCAACTTCCACGCCAATACCAACATACGGAATTGCGCGTTCGCAATTGATCCACTGATAACTACCATTCGCAAATAATTTATGTGAATGTACACGCGGTGCTAATGCAGAACAAAGGTTAATGTCGCGATTACTCAGCAGTACTGACTGATGTGATCCACTCACCTGCTCTAACACAATAATACCAGTGTTATTTCCTGCAACATCGGTTTGCAATAGAACACTTGGAACTAACGTTCCCGGAAAACTAAATGCTGCAATTCCTGATGTATCAGCATTTGTATTACTAAAGTTCTGGGATGCACTGCCATCACCCTGCCCTGCATTAAGTGTTGCACATTGTTGTGTTGCATTTAAAGCAACGATTTGCGATACATCAAATCCATAAAGCTGGCTGTCACCTTTTATCGCAAAACAATTTTCAGGAAATGCTTCCAAATATTTAATTTTTTCTTTACTTCTGATCCAAAAGTTATATCCAATATCAGCAGCCCAAGTATTATGAACATATGACAATTTACATACAATATCAGCTTGCACAGCAATGCTAATACCAGCTTCAAGTGTTGTTTTATTTATTGCCGGAAATAATTTACCCGTATATTGACGCTCAATCTGATCACCGTCTACTAAAACACGAACATCGCCAGTATCACCTCTGATACCTGGTTTGCCCAGTTCTTGAATCAGCATATACCTGCTACCACATCCATTTTTCTTAAAATCGAATGAACGTTTTTGTTTTTTTTCAAACAAATGAGTAACATTCGCATCAACATATACGCTCAATGAGCGTTGCTCATCTTTTGACTGCCAGCATGTGTAATGCCCCGTGATCATACCACCAAACTCCCAGTGTCCTCCATTGCCTACAACTGGTTCGAACAGAAATTCCATTGTCGGTATATTGCCTGTTGGCACAGAAACTCGTGCAGCAAAACCTAGATGATACCGCTCTCTTGCAAGTACATTATAACCAAACGCACCTTGAACTTCTGAAAGACGTGTTTTTTTTAGTTTTTTGCAACTAATTTTTCCGTATTTCAGAGACTCTTGTAGATCACCAAATTTCGTTTTACCAGATAACGCATCTTTGACCGTTTTTGGTAATTGATTACGCATAATTAATTCAGAAGACATATAGCCAGCAGGATAATGCAACTTACCTGGCGTTACATCACGCTCACATACATTCAAATCCCAACAGGTATGGACCAGCGGTGCATGCATCCTGAAAAAAAATCCTCGCGTCCAATCGGCAACACCACATAATACATTTCCGTTTTTACCTACCTGCTCACAACAACTCAGCGCCGCATAAAAATTAAAGTCAACTAAAAACGTGTTAACTCGTGGCTCAAATTGTATAGTACTTTTAAAATCAGTGGGCAATCCAAAATAATCGGCCAAAACGTCTTTTACACTACGAGTTGTAACGCGACTTCCTGAAAAAATAAGTTTTGGTTGGCAAAACAAATATGTTGCAATATCACATGGGCTAAATGAGCGATTATATGCCGGCGTTATAGTAAATGCTGAACGACGATAGCCAAGCATAACATCGTTCAACACCTCTTGCCAACCAACCAACTCTCTAGCAGCATTGACACTATGAGACCGTGGCAGCAATAATGGCTTACCACGAAACGCATATGCACAAAATCCCTGCGCTATAAGTAACAAAAAAATCAGACAAATATATTGCTGCTTCATGATATCCACTCTAGTAATGTAATTATTGATACTCAGTATAACAAGAAAATACTGTACAAATCGAAACATCCATGTCAATAAATTAATAATAATCTCAAAAAAAATATATCAAAAGCAAAGAAACGCGAGTTTTGAGATAGCCAAAAATGGTTTCAATAACTTTTCTTTTCTGTAAATCTTTTTTGTAGTATTGATTTAAATAAGGATCCATGTTTTTCCTTTGTTTAGCCAATAGTTGAATACCCTTCTGAGACAATTTTTTGCTATCATTGTATGACATAATGTAACCCTTATCGCCTATCAAAAGACCTTTTATATGTGCTATAAATTGATCATCTTTTAGCATTTTTACATCATGTACATTAGCCGGGGTAGTCGCAACAGAAACGATCTCTCGATTTTGATTAATTATTAT
>JAGQHQ010000023.1 GCA_020431705.1 Candidatus Dependentiae bacterium | reverse complement strand
CATTCACAACCAAGCTGAGAACATAAATCATCTATTTGAGACACCAGCTCACCTGTACTTGTACGTAATTCATCACAGCACGTTTCTAATATTTCAACCTTAGATTCAACAGTCTCCACCCGAGAAATAAGTGCATCATCAAAAAGATCTATTTGCGATTGCAATTCCCCTGTACTCGTTTTGAGTTCTGAACAACACTCATCTAGCTCAGACTGTAATTCACCGGTACTTGTTCTTAACTCATCACAGCACGTTTCTAATATTTCAATTTTAGATTCAACAACTTCTACTCGAGAAATAAGCGCATCATCAAAAAGATCTATTTGTGATTGTAACTCTCCAGTACTTGTTTTAAGAGCATCAATCTGTGATTGACAATTTGCACCTTCATCAACAAGCATATCAATTTGTGATTGCAATTCCCCAGTACTCGTTTTGAGCATATCAATCATACTAGCTAATGCACCTGTATCACTTTGAATTAGAATAATAAGTGGATCAACTAAACTTGCAAGAAAATCACAACATGATTGCAACTCTCCTGTACTTGTTGCCAACTCATCACAACACGATTGTGCAAAATCATCTATCACATCAATTTGCGACTGTAGTTGCCCTGTACTTGTTTTCAAACTTGAGCAGCATTCATCAATTATCGATATCAATTCACCTGTACTTGTACGTAATTCATCACAGCATGTTTCTACAACTTCAATTCTTGATATTAATTCGCTCTGATCAACAACAACATCTGCCTGCCCAACACATTTAATAGTACCACTTGAAATTGAAGTAAAAAAAATTGAAGTCGGAATACCAAAAGAAATTTCACCAATATTATTCTCACCCGCAGAATCTTTCCACAATGTAACACCATCAACTGTAAGCGAAGCTGAAGAATCAAACGTCCAGTCAAAGTTTTTTACAACCCATGTTGTTGGCCCATTTACTAATATTCCCCCCTGACTTTGCGTTACATCATCCACCAACTCAACAGTAACATTAGACAGCTTTATTGATGAAGAATCGCTTGCATAAATAATTTTACCCGCTGAGTCACCTAAGCCCTTAATAACAATATCTGTAAAGCAAACAGTAACCCCATCAGCAACAGTAATAAGACCACCATCTGCTAAATTTAAAATGTACCCATTGCCATTAAAAGCTGTATCACTAGAAAAAGTAAATGATCCAGAAAAATCAAGATTACTATGGAGCTCTATATCTGTTGCATTTCTTAACTCAATATTATCTGATGAGCTGAAATCTTTTCCACCAAACCCCAATTGATAGCCATTTAAATCTACAACACCAGGACCGTTAATTTTTTGTTCATCTGTAAACCGAAGATCATCCCCTAAAAATAAAGTACCGCTGTTTAAATCAATACTTTTATTAACAGCACTTTGCACTGCAAGTGTAAGTGTTGTATTAGAATCAGCCAAAACAATATTGCTCGTAAAAATTGGCTGACCACTTATCTTATTATTAACACCACTTACTCGAACTTCCTGTAATACGGTGCTTGGTTGGGCACACAAAAAATCATCTCCAGAAAGCATAAGAGTACCTAGTGGATTAAAGATACTTTTCATTAATAATTGATTATCGGCATCTTCAAAAATGCCTCGCTCAAATGTCACCGTATCCCCGGAAATAGTGCCATTCAGCATACGAATAAGTGTTCCATCAAAGGTAGAAATTGGATTATTAACAGTTAACGTACCACTATTTGAGACTTTCACACTCGAAGATACTACATCAAATTTAAATGGTACCGCATAAACCAACGTACCGGTTAATAACAAATTAATAATCGGCAAAAGTCTTAGAATACGCTCCACCATACTGCTTCCTTTTTTCTTAATCATCACTACTACGCCACATTACGCATCATCATACATCATTATCTATTACAGGCCCTTCTATTACTAATTGCGCTGATGGTAGTATTTGTACATCTATATTGTTTGCAACATCAAGACCATCACCCAAACTAATTGCTTCTGCAATAACAGATCCTTCGCTTGAAAGCGTTGATCGACGGTCAATTTTTAGTACTCCTTTTTTCAGCTGCATACCAACTTTTGTTGCATGAAGCGTACCACCACGTAACTCTATCATTGAAGTATCACTAACCAAATCTATTAATTCTTGTGAAGCTATAGAAGGATCGTAACTAAAGGTTACGCCATAATCAATAATTATATTTCCGTATTCTTGAACAGTACTTACTTGATTGCTTTGATAAGCAAGCGTATGACCTTCACCACAAACATGAAAATCTTTCACCACGTCGAAATGACCAATAGTAAAACTATAGTCTCCATCCAAAATACACTTAACATTTAAAAGTGTAATAGTGCTTAAACTATCTAAACATGCTATTTTATTAGAGTTAAGTCCCTTTATTGTGACGTCTTTGAGAAGCAATGTTGAATCTTTATCTACTTGCAAAGTACAAGTATCTGCCAGTGTCAAACAATTGCCACCACCATTAATTACTGAATCTCCCTCAAATATGATACAGCAATCTTGTAACATCATATTGCAATTCAATCGAACACTAACTTCTGAAAAAGTAAAACAAGTATCAACTCCATCAGAATCTGTAGGAACTAAAGTATTTGTTACTGCAAACTCTATAGTATGTTCGCTCCCAGTAATATCCCCAAGACGAACAATATTGGCAAAATTATGTATGATCATATCTCTGCCAAGAATAAGTCGACCACCATTCAAATCAATATTACCCGCAACCTGAAAAAAAGAATCAAATTCAGCAGACACACTACTGTTATTTAATTTAAATCCACCCTGCAAAGAAGCAAATCCTGCAACTCTGTCCCCATTCATAAGGATTTGCTGCGTATTAAAACGTGTTGGCGTCACATCAGATCCAATGTCAACAGCTTGCATAGAGCAAAAAACAAAACAAATAAAAAATATTCTAGATCCACATACAATACTTTGATCCTGTTTCATTACTTACCTTTTACTACAGCACCACTATACACTGTCATCAACCACACTTCTCTCTAAAATCAACTGAGCTGATGGTAAAATTTGCACTGTTACATTATTATTTACATCTACACCATCACCAATAGAAATACCTTCTATATTCGTTGTCCCTTCAGCAGAAAGAGTGGACTTTCTATCAACTCGCAGTATTCCTTTTTTCAACATAATACCTGATGTCGTTGTATGAAATGAACCACCATTAAGTTCTATTTTTGAATTTTTGGTTGCTAAAATTATTAAGTCGCGAGAAAAATTAGATGGATCATAACTGAACGTCAGTTCATTATCAATAATCATATGTCCGTACTCATCAATGGTACTTGCTTGATCGGTCTGATAAGCAAATATATTCCCCTCACCAACCAAACGCCATTGCCCCAAAACATCAAAATGACCTTTTTTAAAATTATAGTCACCATCTTGCACCCACTCAACATTATCCAAAGAAAGTGTACTAGTACTATCAGTCATTTGAATACGTTCTGAGTTAATTCCCTGTATAACAACATCCTTAAGCAATAAACTCGCATTTGCATCAATGATTAACGTTGTAGTTGACTCCAAGGTCAAAATAGTACCACGTCCATCAATACTTGACTCTCCTTTAAAGTTGATACACGAACGCTGAATACATGTGTTACAATTCAAAAGTATTTTTAAATCCGTAAACTCCACGCAATCATCAATATCTGGGTCATTAACAAACGATGCCTGAGTTCTATATACTCCTAAATCTTTATTTTCCCCACCAATTGCTAGATTTAAGCCGTTTTTTGCCCACCTTACAGCTTCAATCTTGTTGTTAACTTTTACATTACTTACTTCAATCAACTCTTGCACATCTTGATCAAACTCAAACGTTCTGAAATCGCCATTTGTCCAACCAGTAACAATACAATTACCATTTGGTGCCCAACCAACAGATCGAATAACAGGATTGCCGGGTTGCGTAGAACTATCAAGCAACGTTATAGTACCTGCACCATTATTATGCTCAACAACACGTAACTTCTCCGAAGTACCATCAACACCTACTACAAGTTGATTGGTTGGTGTAGCACTCCAATCAATAGCATTAATTCTTGCACCAGCCACATACGATGCATTGAGAGTTAACATTTCTAAACCGCTATCCCATTCATAAATCAAAAGCTCCGGTTGACCACCCTGTTTATCCGTTGCTACAGCAAGATAATCTCCTAATTCACTCCACTCCATCCCATTGCGCTGAACAACTTTATTACCAGAAATATTTATTGTCTCAACAGGTGAAGCACTGATCACCCCATTAACATCTACCGAATATATTTCTATTTCTGGATTTTTGGCAACACCAACAGCAATATAATCTCCTGTCGGGTTCCATGCAGCAGCAAGTGCATCAACTCCAATATCAACACTACTTACTTTATGAATCATTCCTGTGAGCGGCACAAAAGAAAAGGTGATCAATTCATCGGTACTCACAGAACTCTTTCGAGTCACCACAAATTGATGTTTAAACGGACTCCACCGAACATTGTTAATATCGAGATATACATCAAGAGGCTCTGAATCTTCAAGCGTTAATAATGAACCACTCCATTTATATACGCGTAAAATATCATTAGACCCACCTTGAGTATCCATACCAAGCGCAATATAAGTATTATCAAACGACCAATCTATAGTTGAGATTGGATCTGGTTGGCTTGCCTCATCTGCAAGAACAGCAGCACAATTACCAATATCAGGTGATGGAATACACGTAGTTGAAGCAGAAAGCTCCATAACATGCCCTTGGCCATCAATGCTTCCAATACTTTTGATGATAGCAATATCACGAAAAATCAGGTCTCTATCTAACACAAGAGAGCCACGGTTAAAGCTTACATCACCAGTCACAGGAAAAAAAGAATCAAAACTTGAAGTACTAATAATACTTGCAAGAAAAAAGCCACCATCTAGCGCTGCAAAACCGGCAACTCGATCTCCATTACTTAAAGATTGTACGGAGACAAAACGTGTAACTATATTATCAGAACCAATATCAAGGGCTATACACCAACTAGATATCAAGAACCAGAGTACAAAAGAAAAACAATAAAAAATCTTGCCTATTACTTGCTTCATACAACTCGTGAATACTCTTAAAATAAAACTATAAACCAATACTAAAATATCTTCCTTCTGGGCGTAATGATCCAAACAAATCTGCTCCAGTAGAACGTGCTATTATTGCACCAACTCCAACATTGATAAAACCTGGCTTAAAATTAAGCGTTTCATATAAATTTAATCTTGTACCAGACTTAAGATCTAATATTGAAGAAAAATCATTTGCTACCCAAGCATCACGTACTATATTTTTATAATTAATAGTGCCAGCAGTTAAACTAAGCGTTGCGCCACTTGCAATTTCACACAAAAAATCATTGTTTTGTTCACTGTCACCGAAGGTTATACCCTCATTGGCCTCATCGCCACTACCAAATCCCTGAATCTCAGATGATATACTTGAAGCTTTTTTCACTAAAAGCTTCCCTTTAAGCAAAGTCATCCCAGTAACAGTCGCATGAAGAGTAGATCCATTAAGTTGAAGAACTGAAGTATCATCAATAAATTCTATTAAATTTTTATTCTGAGAATCTGGATCATAACTAAAAGTAATCATTTCATCTAATCTTAGTATTGAGCGGGCTGCAATAGTACTAGTTTTACCCGACTGATAAATAAAACTACCATCACCACACAAATCCCAAAAACTATCTACAACAAAGGAACCATGAGAAAATGTTATATCATTATCCAAAAACCATACTGCATCTTTTAGTCTCAATACACCCGTATCATCCATACAATAAATCTTACCATCATCAACACCTTTGACTATGAGATTTTTTATTGTTAGATCAGAATCAACACCAATAATAATTTTTCCCTCAGATCCAAGTGTCAGCACATTATGGCGCCCTTCAATAAAAGAACTTCCAGAAAAACAAATCGGTGCATTAATAGTAATATCAGAGTTCATCACTAATGTAATTATGTCAAAATGTGAAACTGACCCATTGTCACCACCAAGTCTTTTCATTGCTGAGGGAAGCTCAACAGAACAACCACCAGCCTTGATGTCTCCAAGTGAAGTCATTGTCGTTACATTTGAAAGGAATAAATCACGTCCAAGATACAAGGTACCACCATTAAGAGCTATTTCACCCGATGCGGACAACGAACTACTGAATGTACATGTTGTTGCGTTATCTCTAAGGCCAAATCCATCCTCCATCAAAGCAAAACGCTTGATTTTATTATCGCTATCTTTTGAGGAAAAAACAACATAAGACTCTTTAGAAATAGCACTATCAGAACCAATAATAACAGAAAAACTAGAACACCCCCAAAATAACGACATTAAAAACACCATGTGGCAAAATAACTTTGCAGAATCCATTACTCTTCCTTTATTTTCTCCATACAAAAAATTTTTTCGCACGCTTTTTACAAACTTTAGAAAAAATTTTTCAATAAACACCTCTGAGTGAGGTTAAAACGCTATAAATCTTGTGTCAAGAAAGTTAACAAAAGAATCTATAGATAAAGCTTCTATCCTATATCATATCTTTTCTCTCTAATCTCATGTAGACGCGATAAAATAACTTTAAAGTACCGTTCAACAACAAACGAATCTTTTATTTCTACGAATGTCAATACGTCACGAACAAGCTCTGAGGGTTGTTCATAAATTTTTCGACGATCAGGCCGGTGAGGTAAATCTACAAGCATTATATTTTTCCCCTGTAAAATCATATTATATGGCGCCCAGTCATCATGATCAACATTAGCAATAGCCCGAATAGACTCTTTAATAGATTCTCTTGATGGATACAGTCCACCGCACACCATATAAGTAATAAGATTAATTCCAGGATGCCACGGCGCCACAACAGTTATTTTTTGCAAATTTGAAACAGTTTTAGTAAGACTTTTTATCTGGAAGTTGCTTATAATTTTTATTGGAGGATTATCACGTATATCCCGATATAAATATGTTTTCCGATATAGACAATTTTTGCTTGTAGCCAATAAATAAAAGTGATAATTTGCCTTGCAAAAATCCTCTTCTTCAACCTCAACTTTCCTGGCACCCTTTTTTATCAAATAATCTTCAATATACAAATCCCTAGGCAATTGAACCCCAAAAATTACATAATCCCCCATATTTAACATAGCGTTGACAAATGCCTTTTTAGTCTGATTTTCATTACCAATAATATGCAATGCAAGAGTAATATCAAAGTGCTCTGCATCACTAAATCTCTGTAAGTCAACAGCTGGTACATAATCAAGCAGAATAATATTACCCAGTTCTCTGTCCCGACATTTTTCAATAAGCTTTACTGCTGAAGATAATATGATATTCGGACCCATCGATAAAATAACACACACCGAATCGGGATATTCCGTAGCAATATCAAATGAATAAAAGGTTCCAAAAATATCACCCAAATCCAAAAGCGTAAATGGGCGTTGATACTGGCTAATCAAATCTTTAACGCATTGATGATACGCTAAATTATTATTATATAGGCAAACTAAAAACAGCAATAATACCGATTTTCTTGAGTTATTCACACTATGTTTCCGTTCGCGTTGCTTCATCACAATTGATAATCACAAACTGCTCACCATTAAACGTAAATCCTTGTATCTCATTCAACATTAAGCTACCAATTCCTGCATTATATTGCACATCGTGATCACCCGATTGCAAACGAACAACTGAACCATCGCGGCGCACACCATCTCTTACTGGCGGACACAACGCTCCAAGTGCTCCGTCTGATGCTGGGTCAAGTGAACCAAGACGCACTAAAATGCTGCCATCAGGAGTTGGTGCACTGGATGCTATGAATGACATTTCACTAAATATAGTTACCAATGGCGCAATCGTTTCAAAGAAATTTTCCTGTAAGTCTGTTGTCGTGCTTACTCGTTCTGATTCTGGCGAAATTGTTGAACCTGCAGGTAAGCGAGAAGCTGGCGGTAGCAATAGCGCTGAGGTTAATGGTGTTGTACTACCTACAATTTGGAACGGTGCAATTGTAGTACCTGCTGCTAGTTGTGTCGTTCTGTTAAATACTGTATCTGTTGCAACAGTCAGTGGACTTACTAATGGTATACCATCTACAACTGACCCTGCTGCCAA
>JAGQHQ010000022.1 GCA_020431705.1 Candidatus Dependentiae bacterium | reverse complement strand
GCATTGGACAGAAAGAAGACAACATTGGAGATAAAATAGATGATAGTGTAGTTGAAAATGTTGAGCGAGAGTATCAAGAACTTGAAGTGGAAAGTGCTAATCAAGAGAGTCAAAGCATTGGACAGAAAGAAGACAACATTGAAGATAAAAGAGATGATAGTGTAGTTGAAAATGTTGAGCGAGAGTATCAAGAACTTGAAGTGGAAAGTGCTAATCAAGAGAGTCAAAGCATTGGACAGAAAGAAGACAACATTGAAGATAAAAGAGATGATAGTGTAGTTGAAAATGTTGAGCGAGAGTATCAAAAAAATATACAAAATAAAAAAAATAATGAAAAAAAATATCATAAAAAAGAAAAGAAAAAATATAAAAGTAAGGGATGGCAAGAGCCGATATATTATTATACTTTTCTTAAATCTATAAACTTGATAACCACATCGCCGTTATCGTCAGTTAGTTTATTTTGTGCGCATACCTTTAATTCATGTGTGAGTTGGTGTAAGAGTTGGTTTATATAGTTTTTGTATTAGGTATGCATTTGAGTTTGTTTGTTCTCTACATTACATTAAAAAAATGTTGTTGTAGGAGTCTTAGGTATTAATAGATGCTAAAATCCTTTAATAAATAAATTAAAAGGTTTGCATGATAAGTGCATTAATAAGAACACTGATTTCTCGTGTTTTACTCTTTTTAATTATGCTGATTTTTTTTATACCTATGCTGATTGCTATTCTTGTTCCTAAGCAATGGCTATATGATAGTAAGCTATTTTTTTTGTGCGTGCATGTATTTTATTGGCTTATTATAAAATGTTCATTTATTCCTATTACCTTTCATGGTTTGGAAAATGCACCAAAAGAACCAAGTATTATTGTTTCTAATCATCAATCATCATTAGATATTCCACTTATTGGTTATACATTAAAAGCATATCCACATATTTGGTTGGCTGTTGCGTATTTAATGACGTCACCAGTTTTGCGTTTTATTTTGCCGCTGTTGGCAATTTTAGTAGATACGTCTAGTCCGCTTAGAGGAATGCGTAGTTTGAACCAAGCTATTAAACATATTGCTAGTAACAATCGTCATGTTATTATATTTCCTGAAGGCAGTCGGTATGTTGATGCGATGGTACATGAATTTTTTTCAGGTTTTGTTATACTCGCAAGAAGGACTGGCAGGCCTGTTGTACCTGTTCGCATTTTTGGTGCATACAAGGTGTATCCACCAAATAGTTTTTTGGTGCAATACCATCCGATACATGTGGTGGTTGGTAAACCAATGCGTATGCAAGAAGGTGAAGAAATTGATGCATTTAAGCAACGGGTCCGTGCATGGTTTTTAAAGCAAGAAAAATCACAATATACATGAGATGAGGTAGCTCATGCAAGCGTATATGTTTCGCTTTGCCCAACCGTGGGTGTTATTTATTTTATTTCCACTGATAGTGGTATTAATCCTTATCAAATTAAAATGGAATCGTGTTGTGTGCTACCAATATGGATTGAGTAGTACGTTAGCGGCTGCTGGAAAGACAAAAAATACTCTACATCGTATAGTATTTTTTATGCTGCGTAGTTGCGTACTTGCTTTTTTGGCATTGATTATTGCGCGTCCACAATTGGTTGACACTCGTTCGCAAACTACCATTGAGGGTATTGATATTGTATTGGTGATGGATGTTTCTGGTAGTATGCAATTTCGTGATTATGAAGATGATAAGCGTTCCAGAATTGAAGTTGCAAAAGATGAGGCAATGCGCTTTGTAAAAAAAAGAAATAATGATGCAATTGGTTTAGTTTTATTTGGTAACGATGCGCTTTCTCGATGTCCGTTGACAAATGATAAAGCAATATTAAACGATATTATTACACAACTTGATATTGGGGTGATTGATGCTGATGGTACATTGTTGTCTCGTGGTATGTTGACTGCAGTCAATCGATTAAAGAAGTCAAAAGCAAAAAGTAAAGTGATGATTCTATTAACTGATGGTGAACCAAGCGAAGGCGATCTTGATCCTAAGATTCCATTGGAAGCAGCAAAACAATTAGGTATAAAAATTTATACCATCGGTATTGGCAGTGATGAAGACAGTTATTTTATGCATCCGTTTTATGGTGCAGTAGCAAAACCAAAAATAAATAAGCAGCTGCTAACAGCACTTGCTGATCAGACGGGTGGCAAATTTTTTTTAGCACGAAACTCTCAGGATATGCGTGATATTTACGACACGATTGACCAATTAGAGACTATTGAGTATGAAACACCAGTATTTAGCAAAACGTACGATATTTTTACACCGCTTGCTTATGGTGTTTTTGCGCTTATTTTAATTTTTTTGAGTCTTTCAACATTTGTGTGGTATGGCCTATGAATATACTTGGAATATATGTAGGTGCTTGGCAGCATGCATGGACTATTTTGTTTGTTATGTGCGCAGCAGCACTACTGATATATCTTCTATTGTGGAAAAAAAGAGTGGTCAAGCTTTTGGCTGCACGTAAATGGGCGAGTATGCTTATTAAGCATTTTTCATTCACACGGGTTGCAATAAAAAGTGTGTTAATTATTGTCGGACTAACTTTTTTATATTTTGCACTTTTGCGTCCACAATGGGGGAAGAAGGAACAGAAAGTTGAACAACACGGAAGAGATCTTTTTATTGCCTTGGATATTTCTCGTAGTATGCTTGCGCGTGATGTAGAGCCTAATCGTTTAGATTTTGCCAAAGAAAAAATTCGTGCATTATTACGGGAACTTAAATCAGAACGAGTTGGGCTTATTTTATTTTCTGGTTCAACATTTGTGCAATGTCCGCTTACCAGTGATTACGGTGCGTTTCACCTCTTTTTAAATCAAATCGATGTAGAAACAATTTCTTCTGGTACTACTGCTATTGATGGTGCAATAAAACAAGCTCTTGATGCGTTTTCTCGTGTTGGTGAGCGTAAACATAAATTATTAGTGTTGCTTACAGATGGTGAGGATTTTTCAAGCAATTTATCTAGTGTCAAAGAGCAAGCGGCACAACAAGGTATGATGATTTTTGCACTTGGAATCGGCACTAAAGAGGGGGCTCCTATTCCGTTGTTTGATGAAAAAGGTAAACAAGTTGGCCACCAAAAAGATCGACGTGGTAATGTGGTAATTTCAAAATTAAATGAGGGTATTTTGCATGCGCTTGCGATAGAATCTGGTGGTATGTATATGCATGCTACTAGTGATGTTACTGATATTTCTATGATGGTGCGTAATGTACAGAACGTTGAAAAAGAAAAAATAGAAGAAAAGACGTTTTCATCGCTACAAGAAAAATATTACTGGTTTGCATTGGTGAGTTTTGTGTTATTAGCGCTTGAGTGGTTGTTATGAAAAAAAAATTATTATTTTTTTTATCTATTTTTTTGTCAGCTTATAGTTGGTTTGAGCACGATAAAGCAATTAGTGCTATGCAAAAAGGTGACATGGAAAGAGCACAATCATTGCTTACTCAATTGGTGACTGATTATCCAGATGCAGCAGATGTTTTGTATGATCTGGGGGTTGCTTCATTCAAAAAAGAAGAATTTGAGCAAGCAGCAGCCTATTTTTCTGCTTCAGCACAACAAGAGGAGGGATTGCCAGAGCTCAAGGAACGAGCGTACTTTAATGCTGGCAATAGTTATGCAAAAATGAAAAAATTAGAAGAAGCTATTGCTCAATACGAAAAAGCAATTGAGATTAACCCTGATAATGAAAAAACAAAACATAATCTTGAGTTGGTCAAAAAATTATTGGAGCAACAAAAACAACAAGAGCAACAGCAGCATGATCAAAAAAATAATTCAGAAGATTCTCAAAAAGATAAAGACAATCAAAATAGTCAAAATGAGCAGCAGCAAAATCAGAATGAAAATAATGGAAATTCTGATAATCAGCAGAAAGGTGATAAAAATAATCAAAATCAAAAACAAAATAACAATAGTGATGGATCTTCTGGTGATAAAGAGGACGATCATGAAGATAACTCAGATCAGAAAAAAGACAAAAAAAATGATCAAGAATATAATGCATCGAACGACCAAAAAGATACAGGGAGCAACCAAAAGAACAATAATAATAATAAAGAAAATAATCGTGGTGGCCAGAATAATGGTCAACAAGAAAAAAAGAAACCAGAAAACAAACCACAAGATGATGAACAGGGGAAATCAGGAAATGAACAAAAAAAACAGTCATCGTCTGGTCAGCGTCCAGAGGAGCAGCAGAGTGGAAACAATCAAAGAAATCTTGACCGCCAAAAACGCCAGGACGAATGGGAACGCAGCGGGAATAGCAATAACAATCAGCAATCCCAAAATCAACAAAATCGGCAACCCACTCAAACCGCGAGTGATAGTGCGGGCGGCAAAGATAATAGAAAAGAGCAAACCGAACAAGGGCAACCATTGGTTCATAACATACCTCAACAACAAGATAATGAGACAGAGAAAATTGATCAATGGTTAGCACAGTTACTACAAAAACAAGAAGAAAACGATGCAAAAAGCAACAAGCGACTTATGTTGCAAGCAGTTGGTGCAGGAGCAGCTCATGATGTGCAAAATTGTTGGTAACAAAATACTTTTTATTATTTTAGTCTTATTTTCAGCTTTTCTTCATGCGGAAATAAAACTTACTCTGCGTGATATTGATGGTAATAGAACAAAAGATGCTGTAATAGGAAAACCATTTTTGTTAGATGTGCATATGCAATCACATGGTGGTACTATGCGTTACCCGATTATTGATGGTCTTGAAGAATTTACGGCGCATAAAAGTGGTTTTCAACTTAATACGATTAATGGTGCTTCAACGGCAATATACACATACCAAGTACGCATAGACAAGCCTGGAGATTATACACTTGGCCCAGCCCATTCTCAAACATCGCAAGGAATTGAAAAATCAAATACTGTTATTATTTCTGTTGGTAAAAATAATGACGCACAAAAAAATAGTAATATCTTGCGTACTCAAAATGCTTTTTTACGACTGACTGCTAATAAGAGCTCGGTTTTTGTTGGTGAGAGTGTTTCTTGCTTGTTGCGCTTTTACTATACGAGTAATCGCACTAATATACGCTCAATTGGCGGGCCGGATGAACAAAAAATTGCAGGAGTTACGTTTTATCAACAGAGGGGGCCGGTGCAGGGACACGAAGAAGTTGATGGTATTCCTTATGATTATGTCGAATGGCATTGGAATATTACTCCGACACAGTCTGGTAATATTGTTATTCCTGCATATTTTGTTGACTATCATATAGAAAAAAAACGTAACGCGAGCAATCGCTTTGCAGGATTACTTGGTTTTTTTGGGCATAGGATTAAAGAAAAACGTACATACTCAAATGCATTAACACTTACTGTGCAAGAGTTGCCGCCAACAGATAAAAAAATTTCGGGTGTTGGTGTGATTAAAAAGTTTTGGTCTCAACTTAAACCGCCAACTGCAAAGCAAGGTGAAGGCATGGTCTTAACCTTGGGTGTGCAAGGAGATATTGATTTATCGTCACTTGATATTAATCAACTCGAAGGTATGCCTACATCATTTAAATGGTATGAGTCAAAGCAGTATATATCCGGTGATACGAAATTATTTGAGTTTATTATTCAAGGCCTTGAGCCGGGTGATTGGCAAATATCTCCACAGCAGTTAGTATACTTTGATGTTGCAACGAAAAAATATAAAACGATACAAACAAATATGCTTGCCGTTAACATTGTGAAAGATGATGCATTTGATACTGCTGCTACAGTATCAGCGCAAACGAGCATTGATGTGAGTAATAAAACAGACTTGCAGCCATTGGATTATTCTGATGTGTGGTATAAAGTACAAGAAAAAGCTATTCCGTGGCCATGGTTTATAGGTATTTTATTATTAGCATTTCTTATTTGGAGTATATTTTTTTTAAAAGCCTTTTTGCGTGGTGATGGCCATACAATAGAAAAAAAATATGCATTTGCCTATGCGCGTGAGCAACTAAAAAAATTAGTAGAAAATGGGGATGTGGCATCGTTGTATTCTATTTTTATGTATGTTATTGCTGTACGTACAGGAACTGCAAAGACTGCATTATCAGAGTCTGTTATAAGAACACTTTTGCAGAATGCGCAATTTTCTCGTGATGAAGTTAGCGAATGGCAGCGATTTTTTGCATCAATGCAATCGTATGCTTTTTCTAGTCAGAAAACGCAAGATGATATTTTTGAGCACGCTAAAAAGTGGTTAGATATATTGGAAAAACGATTATGAGATATTCATTGTTGATTGTATTTTTGTTTTATTCTCACGTAGTATACTCAATTTCTAATCAAGAATTGTTGTTACAGGGGCATCAGTTGTATGAAAAAAAGGAATTTGCGCATGCATTAGACGCATATAAAACAGTAAGTAACAAAGGGTCTTCTGTTTGGTATAATATGGGCAATTGTGCATATCACTTAAAACAATTTGACGATGCTCAATTATACTGGCTGAAAGCTTATAAGAATGCAGATAAAAAGCAACGTTATTCGATTAAAAAGAATATGCAGGTTCTTAAAGAACAGGTTTCAACATCGGTTGATGTATCTATTTTTGATTCTGTCTTGTGTAATATACCGCTTTTTTTTCTACAGTTGTTTTTAATTGGGTTATGGTGTGTATTATTGTGGTTAAGTGTACGTTGGTATCGTAAAAAAAAATATTTTTTGTTGTTTGTTTTTACATTTATTACTGGAATTGTGGCTATAGGTGTTGTACTCAAATATAGGATAATTTGTCATAGTTATGCGATACTTATGGATGATACAGAACTTTTTGCCGGTCCGAATGCAAACTATCATACTGTAGGATCTTTTAAGCGCTCATCTGTTGTTGCTGTGTGTACCAAAAATAATAACTGGTGCAAAATACAACAAAAAAAAGTTGTTGGTTGGGTACCATTAGAAAAGCTTGTAGAGATCTAGAAATGCCGCTTTATAGCGCGTAAGCATATTTTTTTAGTATACTAACAGCTAACATTAATAATAAAAATACGAATATATAATCTGTGGGCTTTTTTCATGAATCGATTAGGCAAAGTTGCTTTGTGCTGCTTGGTAGGAATTCTATGTGTAGTTACAGTACTTTTAGTGCATGAATATATATTGTTTAAGGAAGAATCAAAAGTACTGTTGGATTTACAGCAAGAGTATCGTAACTATATTGTTGCGGTTAAAAAGGTCTTACACAATAGTATAGATGGGGAACACTATATAGATCATGGCAAAAAAAAAAAAGACATAAATAGCATTACTATTACTGACGAGTGTAATCAAGAAGGTGATGAACTCGAAGATACGGATGCGCAATTTTTATTGCTCAATAGGGAACCGGCCTATTTAAAAGAGGCGATGATAGCGCATTTGCAACAAGAGAATGTAGAATTTTTGTTAGAACAAATTGATATTAATGACTTAATTGCGTACACAGATCAATTACTTGCAATAATAAAAGAACCAGAAGAAAAACAAAAAAATGTATTAAACAAAAAATGTTTACATAAAAAATCGACAGTATGCGCAAGTAATATGTGTATTAAAAATAAACCACTTTCCTCAAGCATCAAACGAGGAACTCCAGATATTTTATTAACGTGGCCAATAGCAAGAGATAGATTTTGGTTAAGTTCATTTTTTGGTCCGCGCAAAAAACTAAATGGTACATGGGGATATCATTATGGTATTGATATGGCAGCATTGCGTGGTACACCAGTTAAAGCTGCTGCAGAGGGTGTTGTGATTGAGGCAACAAAAAGCAAAGGATATGGAAAAACGATTGTTATTTCGCATACTAAAAAATATAAAACGCGTTATGCGCATCTTGATAGGATGTTAGTACATGTTGGGCAAAAAGTTAATCGTGCTCAATTGATTGGTAAAGTTGGAGATACCGGATTTGTGCGTAAAGTAGGCAAAGATGCTTCTCATTTACATTTTGAAGTATATGTATATAGCAAAAAAACTAATCCTATGTATTTTCTAACCTAGAGCTCATACTTTTTTATTTGTGTAGTTTTTTTCAATTATGTCTACGATCATTTTCCTCAAATAATCTCCATTTTGGTTGTCTTTGTTAACTAAACAAGTATGATAATTATTATTTTTAGGAGGATAAAAATTGGTGGTATACAGATTTTCCGCATTTTTAATAACTATATACTCTTGTTCGTTATTTTTAATAACTATATACTCTTGTTCGTTGTATTTGATAATAACGCATGGATTATATTCATTATCAGATTTTTGTTCATCAACAAGTTGTTGTAAAGCATGCTGGATGATATGATTGTCATCTATAGGTGGCTTTTGTGTTTTCTGTATACCACCTTGAGCAATCTCTTGTATATTATTTCTTTCTATAAAAAAGGCACAACTACTCTCATCATGAGAGTTATGTGCTAATACTCGATTTGAAAGATATGCTATAAGTTGGCACTTATTGTTAACACAGGCTTCAGTTGCCATTTTAAGATTTTTTACGGTCTTTGTATAATCTTTTTTGTCAGCTTCATTAGATTTAAAAGGGATTGATGCGAAATATTTGAAAGAACCAGAATTTTCATCAAAACACCCAAAACAAAAAATATTATACTCTTTTTTAAGTGTCTCATTATAGTTGTTTATGAAAAGATAATGATAATCTTGGATGGAGTTGATTCGAAACGATTTCTGAAAAATATTATTCATTAATTTATTTTTATCATTAAAAGATACAGCAAAATAATCATATTTGTCATGTTTCATGTTAATAGTAATGTTTTTTTTGCTATTGTTGTTATTTTTTTTGTTGTGTTTATGTGTCAAGAAGTATATATAGAGGTAAGGATTAATTTCTATGGGATTTTTTTTTACTTCATAAAAATTGTAGATAGAAACTTTTTCAAGTTCATCTGCAGTTGGAGTATAGTCGATCTTGTTTTTTTTGGTCAAAAAATAATTGAATAAACATGTGTTGTTTTGATTATTAATATTTGTTACAAGGTTTTTAATGTTTTTATCAATTGTTAGAATAGGATTTTCTTCTGTTTTTTTGAAATTATTTATACTATTTCCTTTTATAAAATCGTCAATTACTGATAGATAGTCATCTGCATCTATCGTGATACTTTGCTTAAAAGCTTCACTGTCAGGATTATTAAGTATGCTATTAAAAGCGGCATTTTTACAATGTGTAAATTGTCTTTCTTGTTGATTTTTCCGAAATTGTCCCGGTTTTATCCATGCCATTAAACTAAGACCAATTACCGTGCATGCTGCAGTACCACATAGTATAGTTTGTGTTTTACTATCAAGATTGAGAAGGTGGTTTTTAAAAACACTGGCACTATGTTGTACAGCTTTTGCAGTCAATGCTTCGGGAATGGCGTGTATACCTTCTAAACTTTTTCGAACAATGTGTGCGCCACCTAGTATACCACCTATTGTACAACCTAATCCTACAAAAAGTTTCATTCCTTCAACAATAGGGTGTGATTGATCTATTTGGTATGTTTGATTAAATGCTTTTTGTATCCTTTGATCGCACATTTCTTGACTGTTCATACCTACAAGGTTGCAATAAAAATGAATTACTAATAGTGCAATAAGAAATTTTTTAAGCAATGATTTTATACTTAGCACAGGTAAAAAACCCTTCACAAGGAATTAATAGAAATTATATATTGATGTGTAGTGTAGAGTTTTTTTTATTAAAAAGCAATGTATTGTGCTAGCTCAGCATATATTTAAGGGTTTTTTGTATGATTAAGGGCCTTTTAGTTGTATTATTAACTGAGGCCCTTAATTAATTACGATAAACTGTGTATGTATTTGTGGTAAAAACTCAATATACAGCGATATACCTTTGTTTATGACCTGTTTCTACTGCTTATTTGTTTTACTTTACTTCTATTTTGGAATGCTGTTTTTCAACAACGTCTAGTTCTGTTGATCTTTTTATATTGTAAGAGTTTGTTATTGTAGTCCCTATTTTGTCTTTGCTAATAGAATAATATTCTTTCTTATTGTCATCATCATTGTTGAATGTAATTGTCAGGTCATAGGTTTTTTCTTTTGCTTCTTCTTCTTCTTCTTCTTCTTCTTCTTCTTCTGCTTCTTTTGCAACAATAGACACTGGATATGTGTTAACCGTTCCTGTGACAATCGCTCCTGTGAATATGAGTGGAAGGCTTTCTGCCTTTTCCAATTTGGCAATAAAAGCATCTGCAAAATTATTTATATTGTCATATGGAGTATCAGATTTATAAGTTGTTCCTTCTATTTTTTCTTGCACAACATTTTTACCTTTCTTAACATTTTCACTTATCTTAACATCTTTTTCTTCTTCTTCCTTAACATTTTTTTTAGATTCTTGCGCAGTATCTTCTTGAGATTTTTGCTTATGCATCAAGAAATAAGCGGCACCAAACAGTGCCAGAGCTCCGACTCCGAGGACAAAACTCTTCCTTGGGTGTTCTTTAACTGTTTCCTTCATCCAGTTGACGGTATCCTGCGTTTTCTCTAAAATACTTTGAAAACTTGGTAGGCTGTAGCTATCAAACCATCCGCCGCCAGTAGGTTCTTGCTGTGCTTGTAACACTGGACTAATGAATAAAGCAATTGCTATAATTGCTGACATAATATATTTGTGCATCATATATTCCTTTTTTAAATGGTTATACATCTTCCTTATATTTTGTACTTTCATATATCTTAATTGTATCACACCTGGAGTGGCATAAGTCAATAATTTAATACAAATAGAAAACTTTCGTTGCTTATGTATTTTCTTGCAGGTTTCCCATGTCTGCCTTTTATCAGCGATATCTTCTCTTTTTTATAGAGTTATTTTAAGGTTTTAATTTTTGGATAAATTCTTTAGATTCTTAGATAGAGTGTTATTGTAACAATGCTTATTGAAGGAGTGCTTGTTGAAGGGCTAAATTTATTGCGTCTTTAATGTCTTTAGATCTTGCAGCGCTCCCTATATCCACTTTAATCTCCATATTATTTATTATTTTTTTATTATCTAAAGAAATTGTTAGCTTGGTATTCAATTTTTGTACTTTAGCGTTAGCGTTAACTCTGATTTTTTTATTATTTTTTAAAACAATCCATTTATTAATGGATATTATAACTGGATACGTTGGTTTTATGACATGTTGTGTTTTTTCTATATATTTAGAACCTATCCCAAAATTCATAAATGCCTCAAAGTATAGAATATAGCGGCAATTTGGATTGCTGCTATATAGTT
>JAGQHQ010000021.1 GCA_020431705.1 Candidatus Dependentiae bacterium | reverse complement strand
GGTAAAGTTGAAACAAAAAAAATACCCTGCAGATTGCAGGGTATTTTTTTTGTTTCAACTTTACCTTATATTCACACATTATACTTCATAATTCAATTTAAAAAGTCCAAACTGATACCATTTCCATTTAAAGTCTTCGCCGTTATCCATATTTTTATATTTATCTTTTGCGTTTAACCAACATGTATGTATCAAACCTTTAATAACACCTTTTGCCAGCATACAAGCAGGTTCGTGCGCAATGCCTAAGTTGCGCTTTGACCATTCTGATAGCGTTTTTCTTAGTGGTAAGTTTTGATAAATCATTTCTACAAGACTCCCACGTACAATACCCTCAACCACAGACCACCCTAATGGCGCTGTGAAAGAAAAAGTACCTTTACTCATCGCTTTTTTACCATTATCACTCGATTCAGAATTATCATCCGAATCATCTGAATTATCATTATTAAAATAATTACCATTATGGCCTCTATTACGCGAATTTTTACTAGCACACACATTGCTCACACCCTCAATAAAGCCTTCTTCCACACCCGCAAAAAGAATTTCTTTATTAAACACAGTAAAACCAAAAATCTTTTTCTCATAAGAATTATAACCACTTTCTCCTGTTTTACTCATCAATGATACTTTGGCCACAGTACTTACAAATTGTCTCATTAATGCAAATGCAAACCACTTTGAGATTTCCTCAGAATTGCTTATGCAATAACCCTTTTCGTTCCAAAAACACTTAATATTGTCAAAACCCATACCAAATGTTATACCTGACGAGCCAAGACTAACTAAGGTAAAAAACAATAAAAAATGCTTGCGAAAAAAATATTTCATAAAACTCCTTAAGGTAAAAATTATCTTACTAAAATAGTATATTAGCACATTTTTATTATAACAAAAAAACCACTCATAGACGATTGTTTCAATATGAAAATTCAAGGTGAAAACTCAAACTTATAAATTTCGAATTCAAATTTATTGCTAGTTCCATCAACTTTGCGAAGACAATAATTTTGCATATTTAATAACACGGTTTGTATAAGACCCTTTGCAATACCCTTTGCAACACAGGAAGAAACGTAGTAAGCACTAGGATCATTGCGAAAAAGTTTACATTTTGCCCATTCAGATAGTTTATCTATAAATGGCAAATTTTGATAGATTATTTCTGCGACGGCACCCCTAATAAAATGTCGAGCACCTTCTTTTGCTATAATTGATACATCCTGCATTATCGTATAATCCCCATTGTTGTATCGCCAACAATCTATTTCTTTTTTAACTGGAACTATCATGTCAAATAATCCTGCGCTCAGAATTTCTCGATTAAATAAAATGATAGAACCTATCTTATAATTATCGTCGAATACTAATACTTTAGGTACATAAGGTATACGCATCTTTTCGCTGAAGCACACACTTTTGTATATAATAGTAGATGCCTGTTTTAGAGATAAACATGCAACCCATGATGCAATGCATTCTTTGCTTACCTCAGCATTCATTATACCTGACGAGCCAAGACCAACTAAGGTAAAAAACAATAAAAAATGCTTGCGAAAAAAATATTTCACAAAACCACCCCTGTAATATTCCAAATAATACAATATTGCTATTATATTCATATAATACAATAAAATAATTATACTGTAAAATATTACACAATTAAAACAGAAAGGCTTTATATAGGTATTTATTCCATATATAAAATCTCATTTCCCTTTTTCAAGGCAAATATTGCATAATAACACATGCAGTAAAAAAATAGTTCTTAATTTGGTTATAGTAAAAAGGTGTAAAAATAGGACTAAACTTGACAACATAAAGCCATCAACGGTATCGTGTGAATTAGCAATAGGCAAATAAATCAGGGAATACTCAAGATGAAACAACCGTTGTGGATCATAAACAGCACGCTCCTTTTTTTATTTATGTTACTGTTAGGCTTCGTATATTTTACCCAGGAGCGTATTCCTTATCGAGAGGATATCCAACCTGAAGTATATATAAAGCCAACCAAAGAAGCTATTTCTAAAGTAAACATTGAAAAGATTTGGCAAAATGATTTATTTAATACCTATCAGCGACCTCCGCAACCAATAGAAGTTGTCGAACAAATTCCATTACCATTACCGCCAGCACCACAAGCGCCAGCAATACCAGCAGTGCCAAAACCAGAATTTTTAGAGCCACTTGATATTACCCTTAAGGGCATCATGATTTTGGTCAATGATGATAGCCGTAATCGTGCAATAATTGCCAACAATAAATTAGAACGAGAAGGGTTGTATAAAGTTGGCGATATGATTGAAGACGCACAACTGCTACGCATTTTTAATAACAAAGTTATTTTCATTCGCTCAAATGGCCAGCAAGAAGTATTATATCTACGCGAACATGATGCAAAAATGGATCCTGCATATGCGTTGATTGGCGGCTGGAATGAAGTTATACAAAAAGTAACAGAGAATAACTATTTACTCAGCCCAACAGCATTTAGCAAACGAATTACCAACCTGGCACAGTTTATTGATATGCTTGATCTCACAACAGTATATAAAGAAGGTAGAAGTATTGGTATACGTGTTGGTCAAGTTGCACAAGACTCATTGGGAGCTCTATTGGGATTACTACAAAATGACATTATACTAACCATCAACGATATTGGCGCTACCGATACAGCAAGTAGATTTACATTATATAAAATCGTTACTGCTATGGGGGAAGATGACATTATTACTGTTACACTTTCAAGAAACAACCAAAATGTTTCAATTAAATACACATTAAGAGATTTCAAACACTCAGAAGGCGCTACCCCAGAGCCAGTAGAGGGCGAACAAGAAGTACAACCACCAACACCTAAATCGATTGAATTGCCACCTGAAAAGTTAGAGGAAGAACAAGTAAAGGTCCTCAAAGAACAATATAAACTTGCACCAACGGTTAAGCAAATACGTGCGCGAGAGCGCAGTAATATGGTGCATCGCGGTAAATTGCCACGCAAGAAAGAGAAATTTAAGTTAACCGAGTAAAAAATATGAAAAAAATAGTATATAATTTGTGGATACTTTTTATTCTCAACAGCTTTTTGCCTATACAGCTGTATGCTATTAAAAGTCGTCGAGCGCGTCGAAGTCAACATGCGCAAAAACAAAATAATACGCGCATTACGGATCTAACAACTTTTCTTACACCTCAGGCTAAACAAAAAATAAATAAAAAAGAAGGAAGGTATAATGATCTACAAGGAATTATAGATACCGACATACTACCAAATGGGCAATCTCTTGCTCAAGATATTGGTACATTACAGGCAACATCACCCCCACAAAAAGAGCAGCCCGAATTTGATAATCAAGACACCATACCCCCAATAAAGCAAAATATTCCAACACAAGAGTTTGAACAAAAACAAGAAATCAATTTAGAGGCTGAAAAACAACTAAAAAACGACCTTGAAGATATTGAAATTGAGCTCGCTCAAGAAAAGGATATCATTGAATTTCATTTTGAAGATGCTGATTTAGAGCAACTTATTACACAGATTGAACAACTGTTTGATATTAACTTTATCCGCGATGATGCACTTAACCCATTACCAGAAGGTGGTAAGGCAATCAGGGGAAATAAAATTTCATTCAAAACACGCAAAGCTCTCAACAAAAAACAAGCATGGGATTTATTTATTACCTTTTTACGGCTAGCTGGATTTGCAATTGTACCAGAACCAAACCAAAGATTCTATCGTATAACTCTTTTAGATAAAGCAAAACGAGATCCCGTTCCAATTTTTATTGGCACAAACATTGAACAATTACCAGACAACGATCAGATTATTCGTTACGTATACTTTATCGAAAATAGCACCATTGATGTTATTAAGTCTGTTATAGAGCCATTGCGTAGCAGCACATCATCACTGACATTTTTATCTGATATTAACGCATTTTTAATGATTGACCACGCATACAATATTAAAAGCTTGATGAATATTATAAAAGAGCTCGATAAGGTCAGTATGCCACAATCAATGTCTGTATTGAAACTACAACGTGCTGATGCTCAAGAAGTACAACAGCTATATGAAACCCTTATACAAAAAGAAACCAGTCCACCATCACGATTGTTCCCACGCAAAAAACCAACAGCACGCTACTTCCCAGAAAATACTCGTATCATTGCAGAGCCACGTACTAACGCTCTTATTCTGTTAGGACCGCAAGAAGCAATTAAACAAATTGAAAACTTTATTTTAAAACACGTTGATGTAGAAATTGATCGCCCATACTCCCCATTAAAAGTGTATAGTCTCAAATACGCTGAAGCAGAAACAATCGCTAAAATAATGAATGAAACAGTACAGTTTGGTAAAGAAACTCAAGCGGGTAAGGTTGGTGGTGTACGGGGCGGCGATAAATACTTACGCGATATTACCTTTACTGCTGAACCAAAAACAAATCGTTTAATTATCAAGGGAGAACAAGAAGATTATGAAAAAGCAGTAGAGATCATTAAGAAACTTGATGAACCGCAACCACAAGTTGCTATTGAAGTACTTATTCTTGCTGTACAATTACGGGACAATAAAGAATTAGGAGTTCAATTGCGCTCACGACAAAGTACTGGTGGCAATAGCGGTCTGCTTAGTGATAAAATTAAATTTCAAACATCTGGTTTACGTGCAGGCGGAACAGCAAAAAGTATCGTTACCAACTCAGATGGCAATGGAGTAACTCGTTTGCTTGGTGATTTAATTAATTTAGTAGCTGGTGCACCAGCCGGTAATACTATTGTTACACTTGGTCAAGATGCATTTGGTGTATGGGGTATATTCCAGGCATTACAAACAATTAGCAATACAGAAATTCTTGCAAATCCCTTCTTGGTTGCAACAAATAAAACAAGCGCTTCTGTATCAGTTGGTGAACAACGGCGCGTTGTTACTGGTACCATTATTGGTACAAACCAAACTGATACATTTGGAACAGAACCGGCACAACTCAAAGTAACTGTTACACCACAAATAAATTCTGACGGCATGATTATTTTAAAACTTAATATTCTTATTGAAGCATTCACGCCAGATTCAAATCAAGTAAACGTTGCAAAAACAACACGTGAGATTGATACCGAAACAATTGTTGCGGACAAAGAAGTATTAGCGCTTGGTGGGTTAATTCAAAACAGAATTGATAATAACTTAAGTAAGACACCATTGCTTGGTGATGTACCAGTTCTTGGCTGGTTGTTCAAAAATAAACGTAAGGCACAAGATAAAAACAATTTATTAATACTTATTTCTAGCCGCATAATTGAACCTAAAAAAGAGCAAAAAATAGAAACATTTACTCAAGAAAAAATCACTGGTTATAACGGTATGCTCAGCTCTGTTGAAGGTGTATATCAACGACGTGATCCAATTCACCATGCATTCTTTGCAGAAGATAATGATAGTACATCAAAAGTTGTTGATGATTTCTTATTCCAGCGACATCATGATACAGACGGTAATCTAATAAAAAATAAAAATGAAAAACCTCGCAGACGTGGACGTCGCGGTCGCAAAAAACAAAAAAAATGGGAAAAACAGCAGCTGTTAGTGCAGAAAAGACAAAAAGAAAAAGCACAACAACAGGCAGCATTGATAGCTCAGAGTAAGGAAACAAAAAATTCAAGACAAAAAGAAAAATTGCACGTGCAAAATATACAGCTTGTACAATCACGAACAAAAAATATATTGAGCAATAGTATAAAGCAAAGCTTACCTAATGCCACCCTGGTTAGACACCAGCATAAAAAAAGGAGTCAACAAGAAAAAAATAAAAAAGTATCAGAGAAACAACAGTTGATTACACAACTAGCACAAAGAAAAAAGCATTCACTTGCAGATTTCTTTTCTGATGGTAGTAGCGGAGGAGGGTCAACAGCGTGATAAAAGATGTCTTCATTCCGGAAAAAGTTGGCTTATACTACGTAATTCCTAAACGGATTATTGGTGTGGATATTGGTAAAACACAAATTAGCGCTACCGTTATTTATATGAGCGGAACAAAAGCAACAGTGGAACAATGCCTACAAGAAGCAATCATAACAAATAACGAGTTACATTATACACAGCGCGTGCAAGAAACGCTCAAAAAGCTCGTCCAGCAACTGCCAAAGTGTGATGAAGTGCGCAGTGCACTGCCAAGCTCAGCAATTGTTTTTAAAAAATTAAAATTACCATTCACTAATTATGATAAAATTAAAATGGTTATTGGCTATGAAGTAGAGCCTCTTCTACCATTTTCCGTTGACCAAGCTGTCATTGATTTTGTTATCACACATACAAACCAACAAGAACATAGCGCAGAAATTTTGGTGGCTGCTGCACAAAACAAAAAAATTATTGATCATCTTGCATTATTTGAAAATACTGGAATTGAACCACAAACAATTTCTGTTGATCTTCTTGCTCTTTATGGCCTTTATGTCCAGATTGAAGAGTATAAAACATTGCAAGATGCTGTCGCATTAATCGACCTAGGCACGCATGAGACGCGAATTGCCTATATTGATAATGGCATATTACGTTTTGTCAGAACCCTTCCAAAAAGTATTATTGAATTAGCAAAAACAGTGAGTACTATCAACAAGAGTACTCCTCAAGAATCTTTGGAGAATATGATTCGATTTGGTGTTGCACCAGGAGCTGACTTTACTGAAAAAAAAGTATTAATAGAAACGCTCAAAACCTTTTGGAATGAAATTAATTTTACTCTTACTTCTTTTGCAACACAGACACAACAAGCACAAGTCAAACATATCTTTATTCTTGGTGGTGGAGCTCAAATGAAAGGTTTGATAGAATTTGTAACAGATTTGCTCAAAATACCATGCAAACACATGCAAATCAATCAATTATTTACTAACAGATCAATCTCATCAAAGAAAACGAGTGAGCTAGCTAACCATTGTATTATGAGCACAAGTATCGCACTACCAAATGCTGTAACAGACCAATTTAATTTGCGCCAAAAAGAATTTATTAGCCATGATGCACGGCTTATTTACAAACAATTAATTACTAGCGCACTGTTGCTTGTGTTGTTACTAGGGGGTTTGTTTCTCCACAGCTTTTGGCAAATGCGTAAACTAAGTAATGAAATACAAAGCTCAGAGAGAGAAATAATAAGTACTATAAAACAAAAGTTCCCACAAATACCGAAAGAAGATAAAGACTTAGAAGATATTATTAATAGCGCACAACAAAAACTTGTTGAAGAAGAGAAAGTATGGTTTGCGTTTTCTGGCTCTGCACGTTCATCGTTTTTAACTTACCTACTTGAGCTATTTACACGACTTGATAGACAAACACTCGGCTTACAAGTAGAACAAATAACTATTAAGGGAGAGATTCTCATCCTCAAGGCAGAGGTAAAGGACCACCAAGCACTTAAAATTCTTGAGCGAGACTTGCGCGCATCACCGTTGTTTGAATATGTAGAGGGACAAGAAGATCCTAAGTTCACCATGAGGATACGATTAGCAAAAACAAATAAAGGGCACTAATGGCTATTATCGACTCTATCGTTGCCTTTATTGAAGGCTTAGAAGAAAAAGATTTTTATAAATACACTGCCATTACTGGTCTTATCGTGGCAGGAACCATATGTATACTAATATTCCGACACTACTATACAATTGGTTCATTAACTAAACATATCAATGTAATAAACGATTTACGTGAAAATGCTAAATCAGTACTAGATAAATTTGTTATCGTAGAACAACAACGCAGTGATGTTGATGCTATGATCACACAAGAGCCAAATTTTAAAATTGGTGGTTATATGAAAGAATTACTGGCAAAGCAAAATCTTGCTAATAAGAAAAAGATGGAACAATATTTGCCAGTAGATCGTCAAGATAAATACAGAGAAACAATACTAACAACACAATTTGTAGACATGACTATGCAAGAACTGACTACACTACTCAATGAGATTGAACAAAAGGAACGGGTATATACTAAATCACTAGAAATTACACAATCAAAAATACCCGGTACTATTGAGGTAACCCTTACCATTGCAACATTACAACCAAAAGAACAATCAGCGGGATAAGTGGAGTACATGCCATGAAAAAATTAGTAGTATCACTTTTTGTTATTATTATAAGTTTTCCTATCATAATACATTCTATAGAAAATCTCACTGAGACGCATCGAGTACTTGAACAAAAGCTTAATAATAAGCAAAAAATATGCAAGAGTGGACGTAAAAAAAGATATATCAAATTTGATTATGAAAACGAACCACTGATAGATATTATTAATTTTTTAGCTGCAGAAAAAAATATCAATATCGTATTACCCACAGGAAACGATGCAATCAAAGTAAACACAAACTTGAGCATTAATCAAATATTAACACTCCAAGAAGCCTGGAATATTTTACTTGCATTGCTTGATATTGCTGGATATACCATTATACCAAAAGCCAATATCTACATGGTAGTAAGAAATAATAAAGAAATAACGAGAGAATCATTGCCAGTGTATGTTGGAACACCAGTTGATAAACTGCCAGACAATGATCAACGTATTCGCTATATTGTTTACCTGAGCAATATACAAGTAACAACAGATGTTAACAGCACGCTTATGCTTCTTTTGAAAGAAATTCTACCTGACACGGCAAAATTTCAAGTTGATGAAGGCACTAATGCCCTTATTATAAGCGATAAGGGAAACAATATCCGCTCAATCATGCGTGTAATTCTGGCACTTGATCAAACTACTTTTCAAGAAAAATTAGAAATTATCAAACTTCGTTATGTTGATGCTACTACCATAGAACAACTTTTTAACCAGCAAATTTTGCAAATAGAGCAACGAGCACGCCGTTATCATTTACGTCAGCAGAAACAACAACAAGCAGACTTTTTCTCCGATAATATTAAAATTATTAGTGAAGAACGCACAAATTCACTCATTTTACTCGGAAAAAATGAAGCTGTTGAGCGTGCAAAAGATTTTATCTTTAAATATCTTGACGTTGAGCTTGAATCAGGCAAATCCATCTTACATGTTTATCAGCTGCAATATTTACGAGCGGAAGAATTCGCACCAATACTCGACAATATTATTCGCTCAGCACGAGGAGGAAACCAAGCTGCGGCACAACAAGCACGTGCTGGTAAAACATCGTCCGGCATTCGTCGTTTTTTTGACGAAGTTATTATACGCGCAGATAAACCAGAAGGTGTCGACGAGGAGGGAAAATATTCTGGAGGCAACAAACTAATTATTGCTGCGCGCAAACAAGACTGGAAGCAAATTGAGAAACTAATAGAAACTCTTGATATACCACAACCGCAAGTAATTATCGAAGTACTTATTGCCGATCTAACCATTGATGATACTCGTTTACTTGGTAGTCTGACTCGTAATCCTGATGTAGTTCCATTACATAGCGATATAAATTTTCAATCTGCGCAAGCAGGACAAGTTGTTCTTAATAACGCAACAAATCCAACCACCGTAAAATCTGATTTGCTCGGTAATGTGCTGACAGATGCAAGCAATAACCCAACAAGTATTGCTGCAAGTTTTCCTGCAGGCACTTCATTGATCGAACTCAATGATAGTGACGGTACAACATGGAATCTACTGGCAATATCAAAACTATTTGATCACCGAAAAGTAATCTCTCATCCACATGTTGTTGCTACTAATAATAAAAAAGCTATTATCACCGTTGGCGAAAGTCGCCTAGTAAATGATGAAGCGTCTGGTAGTACTGGCGGTACAACCACCGCAACTAAAAGACAAATTGATGCTAATTTAGAAGTAAAAATTACACCACGCATCAGTTCTGCAAACAGTGTAAACCTACAAGTTCAAATTACTATTGCAGAATTTAGGAGTAGTAATATTAGTGATGCAGATAAACTTAATCGCGAAGTAATCACTAATGCAAATGTTGGTAACAAGGCAATTCTTGCACTAGGTGGCTTAACACGTGTTGACACAATTAAATCAGTTAATGAAACACCGCTGCTTGGCAAAATCCCAATACTTGGCTGGTTCTTTAAGAATAGAAGTGGTATTGCAAATAAAACAAATTTAACAGTCTTTATTTCCCCAACAATTGTCGAACCACGTCTACGTGGTGGAGTAAGTAGTTATACAAAAGATTATATACATGTTGCAAAACAATACGCCAATGAAGGTATGTTGTTTGAGAACCTTAGAGATCCAATTACCCGCTGGTTCTTTGGTACAGAGGGTACTGATTCAAAAAGCTCTATGGACACATTTACTTCACGCGATGAACTTATTACTACCGAAGGCTTAGAGCTTGCTCATCTTCCGATACCAAAACAAACAAAACAATCAATTACAACACGCAATTCGCTCAGAACAACATTACTTAAAGATGATGATCTTTCACTTAATATTGATATTGATAGTTTTACTAACAAATATAATAAAAAAGAAATACCAATACAGAAAAATAATCGCGATGATAAAACAGTAAGCAATGAAAAAATTATTGGAGTTAAACACAAGCCAGTTATAAAAGACCACATTTATCCACAAACATCTTATTCTAAAATTTCATCTAATAAAAAGGCAAAAGAAGAGAAAGAACTTAAAGCACTGCTAGAAAACGCCGAAAATCCATTGGCTACCATTTAACTCAACAGCGACATCACAAGAGAATCCTCGATTTGTAACATTCGGTTATATTTTGCTAAACGCTCACCACGCGAACAACCACCAGCCTTAATATGATTGGCACTCACACCAACAGCAAGATCAACAATAAATGCATCGTTTGTCTCACCAGAACGATGTGAAATGATTGTATTCATATTATGCTCTTTGCAAAGTTTGATTGCTTGTAATGTTTCGGTAAGGGTACCAATTTGATTTGGCTTGATAATTGCTGAATCTGCAATATTTTCTTCAATACCGTGAGCGATACGATATGGATTAGTTGCAAAAATATCATCGCCTACTAAATGGATTGATTCGCCAAGCTTTTTGCTCAATACTTCCCAACCATCCCAATCATTTTGGTCGAGTCCATCTTCAATTGAATAAATAGGATACTGCGAAGTTAATTTATCATACTTTTTGATAAGTGTATCGCTACTTATTTTTCTCTTATGCCAACAATATTTCTTCTTTTCTAGATCATAAAAACTAGAAGCTGCAATATCAAGCGCAATAACAAAACCACCTTCTTGCTCATCACCACTCAACCTAATTGCCTCCATCAAAAGATCAAGTGCCTCTTCTTCATTTTCCAGATCTGGAGCAAAACCCCCCTCCTGCCCAACAGCAATTCGTTTACCTTTATGTTGTAATAAATATTTTAGCTGATGATATACCGTTGTTGCAGCCTCTAAGCATAATTTAAAGTTTCTTCGCCCTGTGGGAATAACCATAAATTCTTGAATCATCAAATTGTTATCAGCATGAACACCACCATTGATGATATTAAACATTGGCACTGGCAGTGTGACTGATTCAAAATCACACAAATGCGCAATAAACTCAAATGGCTCAATACCATTGACATATGCTTGTGCTTTACACAACGCTATGCTCACTGCCAACATTGTATTAGTGCCAAGTTTTGACTTATCTTCGGTTCCATCTAGATCAATCATCCATAAGTCAGTAGAAACCATATCCGGTTCTTTACCAAGAATCTGTGGAGTAATAACATTTTCAATTATTTCAATTGCTTTTTCTACACCTAAACCAGAAAGTCTTGTTCCACCATCGCGTAATTCAACGGCCTCATGTGCACTTTTTGACATACCTGATGGAACAGAAGCAACAACAAAGCTATTGTTTTCCAAAACAATCTGACACTCAATAGTTGGGTAGCCACGTGAATCAAAAATCTCTCGGGCACTAACATTAATAATTTTCACTTAATCACCTTTTTTAAAAAAATTATGTTTTAGAACCTATCCCAAAATTAAAATCTTGAAATAATTTTGTAAAAAAAGGAAAATCTCGCTGATAAAAAGATGTTA
>JAGQHQ010000020.1 GCA_020431705.1 Candidatus Dependentiae bacterium | reverse complement strand
ACTATATAGCAGCAATCCAAATTGCCGCTATATTCTATACTTTGAGGCATTTATGAATTTTGGGATAGGTTCTAAGTTCACGTCAGTATTATACATAGAACAGTTTAGCTAAAAAAATTGATTTTTAAAATTCGATTATATTACTTTGATAAAATCAAATGTGGTTACAAAATAGAAGGGAATCGATGTATAAGACTAACATATTTATTATAAGGACAATAATTTATCTTATATGTTTAATATCAACAAATATTTCTGAGTGCTGGACAGTAAAAATTATCAATTTTACAAATGAAAAAATAACTGTAGATATTAAGAGCAGCCAAGTATATCCCAGTTGGAACAAAAAACTTACCAAGCGTAGATGTGAATTTATAGGTAAACAGATAAATCCGAATTCAACACGTGATTTTAATTATAAAGAAATTAATTCTATTTGTGTTGCACCATGCACAAAATCAGTTACTATCACAAGCCCAATTAAATTAAGCTCTCAAAGTAAGTTAACTTCCTGCAGCAATGTTATTGTCGTCATACGCAAAGATCAATCTAATAAATGGAGAATTGAATATCATGATTGGACCAATGATATTCTTAACATTCTAAAAGAGAGAGAGAAAATGCCATTAGAAGTGAGAAAGATATATGATCAGCTAGGTGATAGTCCCATTCAAGAAATATCAGTATTTAGACAACCAATTAGTTCAGGTATAAAAAAGTTAATGAAAATTGTAACAAAAAATGAATTAAAGCAATTACACTATGATGAATTATACCATACTGGATTTATTATTAAATGCCAGGACCTATTAGTAAAATTAGAAAGAAATGAAACCGTATCAAGTTCAATACAAATAATAAAAGCCGAAGATAAGAAAAACATCCAGATAAGAAATATATCGATACCAAGAAAAACAATTCGTTATAATGAGTTTATTAATAACGCAATGGAAGGAGATCCAGATTTTTGGAGATATCATCCTATTACCAATAATTGTCAATTATTTGTATTACAGTGCTTAGAAAAAAACAATCTTGAGGTATCTAATAATTTATATAAATTTATTTATCAAGATATTGAACAAGTGTTATCTAATAGTCCAATTTTAAGAAATCTATCAATAGCTTCTACATCACTTGCCAATCGTGTTGGTAAAATAATAGAAGGTATAAGCAATGTTACAATACAAAACGGAACACCCTATACTATACGGGTTAAAACACGATATGCAGGACAAAGCAAGCTCTTAAAAATATGTATCCCGGATGATTTTTTGCTAGAATCTGGTAAAGAAAAAACTGTCAGTCACGGAATTTGTTTACTTGAAGGAATTAAGATTGCTGCATCATCAAAAGGAATTGAAACTATCAAAAATGTACCACATGAACAACTGCAACAGGCTGCAAATATGTTTGCAGAAAGCTCTTTTGTAGGCAGAGGCAAAGCAAGTGCTAATTTTCTAATACGATTTGTTAACGGCACGATTACTATAGAAAATATAGCCGTAAGTAGAGCTGAGCTAAAGGAGCTTACAACAATAGCACGCAAAAGAACCATACCTGCCCCCGCCTGAAAATTATTTTCTAGCGCATGCTTGTTCTGCTACAATTTTTAGTTACACCTGGATAATCAAGCAACGTTAATCAAGCAGAAAAATTATAAAAAAACACTTTTCAATCGTATGTTTTATCCGACAGGGTTTATAGGGCAGCAAAAGTTCATGCACAAATAAAAGAGCAAAATTGTATTGCAGTTATTCCTTTGCGTAATCTAAAATGAAGTGCAACAGTTTAAACCCCATTTTTTACGATAAGCACATTTACAAAGAACAACATTTAATTGAAAATTTTTTTTGAAAAATCAAATATTTTAGACGTATTTTCTCTCGCTTTGATAAATTAGCTCGTAATTTTAAAGCATTTTATTATTTGTTGGATAAGTTTTATGGTTAAGATGAAAACTCAACAGAACCTAACAGCTTTCTCATAAATAATCCTTCTTAACTATTTATTTTATTGTTATTTATGCCACAAAAGAACTCTCTTGTGGTGCTGCACTAATTACTCTTTTTTTTGGGTGATACGTACCGATGTTGCTAGATTTGTAGTATCATCAATCATAACAACTTTTAAGATTGGCCGATTAAGTTATAACTCAATTTTTTATAAATGTATATACCATTAAAATTATCGAATAGAAGGCATAATTGAAAGTTTTCAGAGCGCAAACTTTTAACCCATAATAAATAAGTCGCCAGAATTTTTCTCAACAAGCGTCGAGAATGTCTCAATCAACATAGCAACAAATTCTTCTTCACCCTCAACTGGAGTGTACGCTTTAAGTAATCCTAAAAATTCTCTAACTTCATCAGAGGTTAAATATCCACAATTTATTTCATCACCAAACCCAAACCCCACATTACCTGTAGAAAAACTCCTGCCATCTACAAACATTTGTAATGTTTTTGCTAATTTCCCTGAGGTTTTATCTGCAAGAGTTTCGTAAGCACTTATTCCACAATCTTCAGAAACAGGCGGAAAATAACTATTTATTGCAAGGTGTAAAACAAGAAATACAAGTTCTGTGTTAGATAAGTCACCGCTTACCACTGAATCAACTGCACGCTCCCACTCACCTTCATCAAAATCAAAGTTATCTTTATATTCATCGCTTTTGAGTTGGTCTGCAGCTACTTTTATCTTTTCAATCAATAAATCTTTGTCGCCCTCATGATGAATAACTCTAAAACTCATTCCAACTCCTACTAATATCTATAATTTAACGCGAGTTCGATAATTAAAAAAACTTGATGAAAAAAAGATTTACGGTAATCTCCCAGGAATACATAAAAACCAAAGGGAGATACCGTAATGTTGGTAACTATTTTATGCGAAATTAATTATTTTTGCAGGTTTTTAAAACAAACAGAAGCAAGAAAATTTCTGGTCCAAGCAAAAAAATGTTAGTAGAAAAAGAAAACTAACAGCAAGTAAAGTAATAACTATAACAATTTATTTTCATTATTCTGGATTCAAGTGTTTTAAAAACTACTACAAAACAATGATTTGTGGCTTTTTATCATACTACTTTCAGGCAAAAGTAAGCTATAATCGCTTTATAAAACTGAGAAAAGAATTAGAACCTATCCCAAAATTAAAATCTTGAAATAATTTTGTAAAAAGAGGAAAATCTCGCTGATAAAAAGATGTTAAAAATTTATCAAAAAACGAGATTTTCCATGAAAAGATTTTACATGAATAGAAGATTTTGGAAAGAGTTAAGATTGTTTCGCACATTCTATATTTTTAAATGTTATACATACGATCAACTCCCACTGCCTGTCTTTCTTTGTATGAATAGAGCCTCCAGAATTATGTGTAGCCAGACGCTCAGCTATATTTTTTGTATAGCCAACATATGTTGTTGAGTATTTAATAGATTTTATAAGATAAACGTAATATGACATAAATTAACTTAATATGGGACTCATCCGTTGTCTCCTTTGGCTTTTTCAGACAGTCTTCGCATGTACTAGCATAGATTAATTAGTAATTACATATTAAAAGATGGCACCAGCCAGACGTAGCCACGAAGTAGCGAAGACTGGCGTCCCCAAGGGGATTTGAACCCCTGTTTTCGCCGTGAAAGGGCGATGTCCTAGACCAGCTAGACGATGGGGACCTTGATTATGCTCAAGAAAAAAACTATATCTTCAATCAAATCAAAAAAATCTCGACCAAAATCCTCAAGAAAACTTAATAAAAGCAATGTATGGTGAGCCGTGTTGGACTCGAACCAACGACCCACAGCTTAAAAGGCTGTTGCTCTACCAACTGAGCTAACGGCTCACATATCCCAATTGTGCTAAAAAAAGAATTCTTTAGAAGCAACAATCACAGTAAAAGGTATAGTTATAGAGGGCTTTTGTCAAGAAAAATGATAAAAATAAGTGTGCTCTATAAAAAAATATCTTTAGTATACCGTAAGTCAAAACCACATTTGGTATTAGTTCATAAATATTAGCACGACGACGATTTATTAGTACTAGCTTTTACTTCTTTAGAAATAGTACCAATAGCAGGTGCTATATTCTTTATCGATAGTGGCATTAGGATATTTTCTGGATTATAGATTTCCGCATTTTCACTACCTTCTCTAAAAAAACAATACTTTAGCATGTGGATAAATTGTTGCTTACTTATCACTATTCTTTTTTCTTTTAACCAAAGTCGTAATGCTTTTCCAGTTCTTTTTATACGCGCATTCTTTTGATTAATCTTTTTAATCTTCTGATTAATCCTTTGAATTCCTTTTTTTTTACGCATATTCTCTACCACAATGTCAATGACTTTTTCTCTATCTACATTTGTATTGTTATTACACTGTGTCAAATCATTTATTGTATAGGAATTATCTATTATAGGTAGAGGAGTAATTTTTGGTATTTTTTTTGGTATAAAGAAACATATGTGACACCAGATCTCAAATGGTAATTCTTCCAGAAAATGTATAGGCACACTCTTTTCTTGCAAAATACGTGTAGTATTAAATTTCTTTACATTGCCTTTACTTTCTTCATCTCTTAAATAAAAGTTATATCCAAGAATATAGCGCCTTAAAAAATCATAATTACAATAATCTTTACCTGGATTTTTCTCACAAAATCTTATGATACTTTCTTCGCTTATCTTATATAAATCTGAAATGCCATTCTCCTTATACACTTTTTTAGCTTCTAAATTACAAGTACCAGAACTACTTTGAATTACCTTATTTTTCTGAAAAGCCCAGAAAAGTAATCTAGACGAGATGGACATACAATTATGATCCCAGTAATTATACAAATTTATTTTCTCTAGCCTTTTAATATTACTGTAAATAGTACTATGATAAATAGTCTTAAACTCCTCATACCCCATTTCGATATCTTCATCTTCGGCTTTATTCTTTAATACAGTATCAGTAATATTGCCAAAACCTGCATCACGTGTATATGAAGGAATTTTAAAAATTTTTTCTACTTTCAAGTCACCGAAGGATAAACATGAAAGTGCACATAATAATACAACCCCAGCTATTTTATAATTTCCCAACTTTAACTGTGTATAAGCAACTACACCACTAGTAGCAGCCCCTGTATACCTGAGGCCAGCGAATAAACCTCTTTTCCAAAATTCAGAATTTTGTTTTACCGTAAACAAATCTAGTAAATTACTTCTATCAACACTTTTTGAAACAAAAGATTGAATTCCTCTTATTGTATCCATAGCAAAGGATATATTACCCATCCCAACCAACACCATTGTGGCATAAATTAATAAAATTTTATTCCCTATTTTGAATATATTCATATTACCACCCAAAACCAAACAATATTTCATAATTGTAACTATATTTACAAGAAAGTTAAATAAGTACTACAAAAAATAGTTCGATAAATTAACTTAAAAGACACAATAATAAAGTATGTAATTATTAAATAATAAAAGATTGGTGGAGGCGATGGGAGTCGAACCCATGTCCGCATTATATCAAGCTCCAAGCACTACATGTTTAGTCTCTGTATATACATACAAGCAACTACAAAGACAGAGTAAGCTTATACGGCAGTTTTGTGATACTGATTTAACTATACAACAACAAAACCTTGCTAAATCAGATCTATCTAAAGTTAATACGAGTTTTAGAGCAACCGATAGATAAACCACTAAAAAACCCGGCGTAAACTATGTGTTACGCAACTCTCGACAAACTAAGCGTAGGCGAGAGTAGTTTTGAAGTCTGCACTTCTTGTTTATGACTGTTTGATTAACGAGCTACTCAGCCAAAGCTCGACATGCGCTCACAGCTCTCAACAACACGTCGAAACCAGTACGCCCCCGAATATTTCAATAAAAAACGCTATTATTTTACAATCTACCATTTTTACCTAATCTTAGCAAATTTTCCATGTCGGCAATTTATTAGAAAGAAAGAACAGATAAAAAAATAACAGAAAGTAAAGGTGATTGTTAATACGTCAAAGAGTAAAAATTAAAAATATCTATTTTTGCACAAACATTTCCTTGCTTATTAAGTACACGTAATGGCTTTCGCTGCAACCATGACATTCTTAAATCATCGTAAGTGACAACATCTTTAAATACTTCTTTAAGAGGTGTTTCATGCAAAATGCCATAACCAGACCCATAACCTCGTGCATGAATGAGTAAGTTATCTTCAACTGAAGAAACAACCATGACATGACCAAACCACCATAGCAAATCACCGCTTTTTATTTTTTGATCAAAGCGCAACGGAGTAAGTATGCAGCCTATTGTTGCTGTATTTTTTAAAAAATAGGGAATACCACATATTTGCGCAGCACGAGATACCAAGCACGAGCAATCAAAACCACAATAAACTTGATAAGGATGCTTTTGTTTTGTGTGCATTGTATAGCAAAAACTTGCGCCTCCCCAAACATATGGTATAAAGCCAGTTGTTTGGTTAGCCCATGTCCTAATAAGCCTCACAAAGTCAACTATCCGTTCCTTCTGTGTTTTTTTTCCGCAATAGGTTATACAGATATTTTTTGGTATCGACGTATATTCCCACTGCCAGTTCTTTGTATCCAAGATCCACACAAGAATATGGTGTGTATTACAAGTATATATGTGGTTGCATGTACTATTTGCTTGATTAACTTGTACAAATCTCGTACCTGCAGAATAATGTTTTTGTGTAACGGGATCATAAAATGGCATTGTAAGTGTCACCACGCCTTTATTACACAGTGCAAGGTCTTGATAACTGCTGATAATCGGCTGGGGAATATATTTAATTAATACTTCTTTTTTTTGTATATTTTTTAGAGAAATTACCGATCCTTTGTGAATCCAAAAACTATTTTTTAAATCGCCTCGTCCATTCCCACAGTACAAAATATGCGGTATAGCAACACACAAATAGTCACCTTTTTGCTCAATCACATCAACTGTTTCATTAAATAGTAATTGATAACAGCGAGGATTTTTTTCATTTTTTGTATCTTCAGAAACACCAGGACCATCATATTCGTGAACATTAAAATTATCTTGAAGTGGAAATTCATAGCAATCAGCAACCGGTACAATAGTCATTGCTTTATACGCAAAAACAACATATGGATAAAGTAAAAGTAGAAAAAAAATAGCTCTATAAATAGATTTTACCTTCAACATCCGTTTATTATATCTCTGAAACCATTTTTTTATAACCTAATATTTATACACAGCTTTCAGTTCCCGCTCCGTTTGCCGTTTAATGTCACGCTCTTTTAATACCTGCTTCTTTCCTGCAGCTTTTTTATGTTTAGCAATGCCAAGCTCAACTTTTATTTTACTTCGTTTATTAAAATAAAGTTTTAAAGGTACCACTGTAATACCCTTAGTAGAAATATCGCCAATAATACGATTTAATTCTTTACGATGTACTAATAATGTACGTGATCGCGTCGCCAATTCCTCCCTTTGGCGATATGCCTTTTCATACGGTGTAATGTGGCAATTAATTAAAAGTAATTCACCATCATGAATCGTAGCATATGAACCAGTAAGCCGCACATGTCCAGCACGTAATGCTTTAACTTCATCTCCAGTCAAAACGATACCCGCCTCTAGTTTGTCTAAAATATCATAATCGTGAAACGCTTTTTTATTTTGAGAAATAACTTTCATGAATTGCCTACTTGTATATTGGGTTATGGGTATACTCGCACAACAATACGACCAAAAACTTTTTTCATAATGGGATATAGCACAAGCGCTAAGCCAACACCAAGCACATTACCACCAGTTAAAAGTGCCCAAAACGAAACTCCCTGAATGCCAGTACACTGTATTATTGGCTCGTTAATATAAGACATCCATGCAGGATTACTTGCAATAGTATCTACTCCAAATATACTGGAAAGCATCCAATCTCCAAAAAAATAACCAGAACTATACACAGGAATCATAGTCCATGGATTATTAATTAAATATGTTGCCATAAACGTAACCGCTATATTAAGCGATAGTAACCACGATAAAAAAAAGATCATAATCGTGTGAAGACCAATAAAGGGAGAAAATGCAATATACACACCAAGACTAAACGAAAGTGCAAGTATATGCACGGAGCGTTCTTTAAACACCATAGCCTTTAGTAAACGGTATATCCCTTGCCCAATCATGTTCTTTACGCTATTCTACGAGTAATAAACGGTATTTATGTATATCGTACCACTTAATTAATATAATAGGAATGCTATGAATAAAAAATGTATAATGGCAATTTTAGCATTTTTATGCAGCTTTACCACCGGTGCATTAGCATTTAACGATTGCAAGCTTTTTGTTGGCACTATTGATTTGCCAGCTCATTTTACAAAAAATGCGAGCGTTCGCGTATGGCATGGTGGTGTCATTATTCATTGTGACGTTGGTAACAAAAGCAAGACTGTTTCTTTTGAGCTTTCAGTTGATAAAAGTCAAACATTTTTCTATCTAGTTATTGTTGATGATATTAATCCCATGGTTCAAGATAATACCGTTAAATATTTCACCATTGCTAATGGTGCAGATTATAAACTGTTTTCGCTTGAATTAGACATAAGAGAAATTGATGGAAAAGCAATACACAAATGGCATACCAAGCAATTGCATGTGCCATTAACTCGTATTCCTGATGACGCCATTATTGTATATTTACCTGGTAGCTATGTTGACCACCTAGAACAAGGCTCATCAATTGAATTACCAAAAATTGTACTAAAAAAAGATCTGCAAGAGAATGTTGTACACGACATCTTGACACAACAATTATTAAAGGCAATCAATTATGATACCCTTCATGCAACTATAACACGTCAAGTGAAACAAAACCCACTTACAACGCTTGTAGCGTTCAACACGTAATCATCATGTATATTTTAGGAATAGAAACATCATGTGATGAGACCGCTGCAGCAGTTTATCACACAAACCTTGGTATGCTTTCTAACGTACTATTTTCACAGATAAAACTACATGCACCATTTGGTGGAGTTATACCAGAAATTGCTTCCCGTGCACATGTAGAAAAAATTAACGGTGTTGTTTCACATGCTCTTAAAAAAGCAAATGTTACACTTGAAACTATTGACACTATTGCTGTTACACACAAACCAGGATTGCCTGGCGCATTATTGATTGGTACATGCTTTGCAAAATCACTTGCTTGGGCACAACACAAAAAATTAATTGGTATAAATCATTTAGAAGGCCATATTTTTTCTGCATGTATAGAAAATAATGTACCATTTCCTTTTATATGCTTAACCGCATCTGGTGGACATACTGCAATGTATTTGGTACATGATTTTGGCAAGTACGAAGTTATTGGTGAAACTATTGATGATGCTGCGGGTGAAGCATTTGATAAAGTTGCAAAACTAGTAGGCCTGCCATATCCTGGAGGCCCAATCATAGAAAAATTAGCTCAAGAAGTTGGTTTTGTAGATTTTTTTAATTACCCTCGCCCTCAGAAAAAGACACTTAGTTTTAGTTTTTCTGGCCTTAAAACCGCGGTACTTTATGACTTAGTAAAACGTGGTGCATACGAACTTAAAAGCAAAACTTTTTTACAAGAAAATGATGATGTACTCAAAAAACAAGTTGCCAGCTCATTGATTGTTTGTATTGCCGATATTTTTCAAGAAAAACTGCTACTTGCTATTAAAAAATACCCTGCTATTAAAAGTATCTGCTTTGTTGGTGGTGTTGCTTGCAATAATTATATTAAAAAACAATTTGCCGATTTTGCACACAAACACAACAAACAACTGTTTACTCCGTCACGCCAATACTGTACTGATAATGGCGCAATGATTGCTTTTGTTGGTGGTTATAAAGCGCAAAAGGGTAATTTTTCTACTTTTGACTTAGATATCTTAGAATAAAGTAAGGCCGAACATACATCCGGCCATTTTGTTTGTCTCATAAAAAAATGAACATTTTTCTACTTACACATCCATTTTTTTATTCATGGTTTCTAAGAACTCACGATTTGTTTTGGTTTTTTTCATTCTATCAATTAGAAATTCCATACCTTCAATCGTGCTCATAGTGGATAAAAATTTCTGCATAATCCAAACTTTTTTTAAGTCTTCATCAGTATGCAGCAACTCATCACGGCGCGTACCAGATACTAATAAATCAAATGCTGGATAAATACGACGGTTAGAGAGTTTACGCGTCATATGCATTTCCATATTACCCGTACCTTTAAACTCTTCATAAATAACTTCATCCATACGAGAGCCAGTATCAACAAGCGCTGTTCCAATAATGGTCAAGGATCCACCCTCTTCAATGTTTCGTGCTGCACCAAAAAATCTTTTTGGCTTTTGCAATGCATTTGCATCAATACCACCAGTCAGTACTTTACCAGAAGCAGGGGCCACCGTATTATATGCACGCGCAAGACGAGTAATCGCATCAAGTAAAATAACAACATCTTTACCTGCTTCTACCATTCGTTTGGCTTTCTCTAAAACCATATCCGCAACTTGTACGTGACGGCTTGCCGTTTCATCAAAAGTGGAACTTATAACTTCCGCGTTTGCCCCTTTTACCGTACGCCGCATATCGGCAACCTCTTCTGGGCGTTCATCAATAAGTAACACAATCAAATAAGCTTCTTCATGATTAGTTAGAATTGCACGAGCTAAGTCTTTGAGTAATACTGTTTTGCCAACTTTCGGTGGCGCAACAATTAGCCCACGCTGCCCTTTACCAATTGGTGTAAATAGATCCATTACCCGCATTGAAATAATGGAAGGATCACATTCCAAATTAAATTTTTCATTTGGATGCATTGGAGATAGTCTATCAAATGAAAGCCTATCACCCATCGTAGAAGGATCTTTACCATTTACAGAGTCAACTTTTAATAATGCAAAATATTTCTCACCCTCTCTTGGCTTTCTTATCACCCCTTTAATCATATCACCAGTCCGCAAATTAAAACGACGAATTTGTGACGGCGAAACATACACATCATCTGGACCAGAAATATAATCATATTGACCTGAGCGTAAAAAACCAAAGCCATCTGGTAATCGCTCTAAAACTCCTTCTACTTCTAGCTCCATATCTGGGTGAGCTTCAACATATTTAATACGCTCAACCAATTGAACTTTACGCATAAGACCAGCACCAATAATACCCAATCGACGTGCATAGAAGTTAAGGTCTGCTAAAGAAAGCTGATCAATCGTAATTTTTTTCTCCTCATACTCTTTAAGCTGCACCTTCACATCATATGCTGTTATTTCGCGATTTTGTGTATTTTGCATATCGTAACGGCGTCTACCTCCGCCACCACCGTCAGTCCTTGATCGTCTTTGTACATTAGAGCGAAATTTACTTCCACCACTCCTTTGAACATATCCTTGCCCATTACCACCATTACCATTTTTTGCCATAACAATATTACGAGATGGCACAGCTTGTATACGCTCTTTTTTCTGCACGTCTGATTCACTTTTTATATTTTTTTCTGTTGCTGCTGCAATTGCAGTGTTTTTTTCATCACTAACCTGCCCCTCAACTCGTTGTTTGGCAGAAAAATTACTGTTTGATTGACTACTAGATTTTGTGGATGAACTTTTAGATACCCCACCTTTTGAAGTCTTTTTTCCTACCACACTACGATCGCTTTCAGCCACTTCTGATTTGCTTGCATTATCAACAGATATATCAGATTCATCCTGCTTTTTTAAAAGTAAATCGAGATTATCTGACTTCATTAAAAAATCCCCCTAAACTCGTATAGACAAAAAATGTCATAAAGGCTCCTCCCACTGATTAGAACACAGTATTTTTGTAAAAAAAAGATATTAAGACATGATTTTTATTAGTAAAGAAGTAGGTAAGCACAAGTTTGATTACTGACTTATTTATACGCTAACTAGGCGTATCACTTTCTTTATGTAACATCATTATAACAGAACTGGCAATGTAAATGGAAGAATATGTTCCAAATATAATTCCAACCAGAAGCGCAAGGGAAAAATCACGGAGCACTTGGCCACCAAGCACAAACATTGCACCCACAGTCAATGCCGTTGAAATACTAGTTAACAAGGTACGACGGAAAGTCTCATTTAAACTAACATTCACAATTTGAGTAATCGAAGCTCCTCTCATTTTTTTAATGTTTGAGCGAATACTCGAATAGATAACAATCGTATCATTAATCGAATATCCAAGTACCGCCAAAATAGCACCAATCACATTTATAGAAATTTCTAAATCAAACAATAAAAAAATTGCTAACATAGCAAACGCATCATGAAACAACGCAACAACAGCACCCAAAGCAAATCCAAGCGACCAAAATCGTAACGCTATGTACAATAGCATCGCTGCCAATGCAATCAAAACAGCACGCATCGATTTCCAGCGCAAATCAGCACCAATTCCTGGCCCAACAGACTCGCTCTGTAAAACAGTAACTTCTGCTCCAGGAAACGCCTTTTCCATTACTGAACGCATACGCTCGGCAAGCCCTATTGCATCAGTCGCAACCTCTTTCACACGAATAAGAACATCATTATTGCCAGAAAACTCTCGCGTAATCGCCCCAGGCCATCCATTCTCATCAAGTATATTTTCTATATCAGTCCCAATAATTGGTTTATTAAACTTAAACAAAATCTGTGTACCGCCGGTAAAATCAACACTGTAGCTAAACACATAGCCACGGCTTTGGTTTTTATACACATAGTAACCAATAAATCCTACCAACATAGATAAGGAAAACAACCAAGCTATAATGCGATATTTGAGAAAATTGATCATAACACTCCCTGGGAACCAGTTTTTATGCTCAACAGATAGCTAGAGCCCCCACCACTTAACCAAACACTATGAAAGTGGCAAAACCGACACGTATTTGCGACCTTTTCTACCATAATGAAACTTGATAGCACCTGATGTTTTTACAAACAAAGTATCGTCACCTCCACGTCCAACACCTTTCCCAGGATGAACACGAGTTCCCCTTTGTCTAACGATAATTTCACCACCAAAAACACGATGCCCGTCAAAGATTTTAACACCTAGCCGTTTACTCTGACTATCACGACCATTCTGCGTTGAACCACCGGATTTACTTGTTGCCACCGTAATTCCCTTGTATTGATTAATAATTTACTGAGTACTGTTTTACCAGTAGTGGTAAAACCACTTTAAAAGATTATATTTTCCTAAAGTATGATGCCTAATGCTTTAAATGTCAATCCCAATGTACTGACTTAGTAAAAAGCAACCTTTTTTTAATCTTTAAACTTCTCTTGTAATACTTTAATAGCTTCTATGGTTTTTTCTGTAATATTTTCTTTATCACTCACAGTAAAAATAGAGGGTTGTATTTCTATTTGACTACTATCTTCCGCTATAACCGAACTATGTACATTAATGCTATATTCATTTGTATCTCTTTTAATAATAATATATTCTCGTTTAATGTCAGTATTATTTTTATCCATGTACTCTACAATAACGCATGGTGTTTTTAACATGGTTTTTTTATATTTAGCAAGAAGGTCCAGAGAATGTTCTAAAGTATCTTGAGATGATATTTTTTTGTCAGTACACTGTTCTATTTTTTTTCTGAGGTTATAAATAGCAATACGTTCTTCTATACCACTCACTTTGTGATACAATACTCGTATTAAAGGGTATGATAGAATTTTGTATTTTTTTCGAATAGCTTTAAACTCTTTTGAGTCCCACCTTTCTTTTGCCTGATCTATACCTTTATTGTTGTCATTGTTATCTTTATTATTGTCCGCACTTGAATAAGGTACTAGTATGCCACGTCTCTTATAATAATAATAATCCCCATTAACAACAGAAATTTTATAATTATCTTTTATTTCTTCGCCCCAATCCATTTTCAATTTTTTATGTAAATCAAAAATTGTTTTATTATCTGCGTAAGTATCACCTGGATATGGTTCAATATCTGTGCGAATATCCTCTGAATCTTCTAGACTAACTGGGTTAATATGACCATTAAAGGTCGCACTAAACGTATCATTTGTATGATCGTCGCACCAGATATTAATAGCAACATCCGTATTATCCTCAGAATCATTTTTTGCACTATGGTTATTTTTGCCGTCTTTGCAAATATTGTTTGGATATTTAGCTGCTAAATAGTATGCATAAATAAGATGAGTCATCTGCGATGCTTTGAAGTCTT
>JAGQHQ010000019.1 GCA_020431705.1 Candidatus Dependentiae bacterium | reverse complement strand
ACATCTTTTTATCAGCGAGATTTTCCTTTTTTTACAAAATTATTTCAAGATTTTAATTTTGGGATAGGTTCTTATTATTAAACATCATCTGACAATTACTTACAAAAATAGAAAATATGTATGGAGCAGTAGCATAAACTAGTTGTTTTTCATGTATTGTATCAGTAAACCAAGTCACTTGATGTGTAATAGCTATCAAGGACCATATCTTATCTTGATACATATTGTGATATTTTAAATCTTGTGATGCATAGAGGATATTTTTTTCAAAAAGAGTTTTATTGTTGAGAATGTCTTTTGTATATCTCTTTTTATTATCCCCATAATTTTTTTTATTAAAGAAGGATTTTTTTTTAGGCGTATTTTGGGTCGAAGATTCTTTTTGAGAAGTAAACGATGGGTTAGAGTGGATCTTTTTTTTTACATTACTATCACATTTGGGAGTATCTTCTTCTTTTGTATCATATATTGCTTCATATCGACTGCGATTTTCTTCATCATGTGTGTTTATTTTCCACTCTATAGAACATGTAAATGACTTACCTTGTTTTTGGATATTTTTAATTTGAGACTTTTGTAAATTTCTTTTTTTACGAGCTATATATTGTTGAAATGCCCATTGCTCCATGGTAGGTATAAGCCAAGATTGTTTTTCTGTTCTTAAAAGTGGTGGTATTGATTTAGCTTTTATATAAGCTGTTGCAAGCATATATAACTCAATACTTTTATGATGCTCTGCAAAAAATAAAATAGTATCTTGATGTTTTTTATATTGATGGATAAGTGCAAGCCAATTTTTTTGTTTTTTATGCGGTTTAGTATGTGTCCAAAGCTGTTCGTATTTTTGAGCTTGTTCTTGAAAGATTGTTTCTTTTTCCTCTTCAACTAATCTTGGTAAGTCTGCAATATACTTATCTACTTCTTTATCAATAAAAAACACTTCTTGTGCTGTAACGGGTAGATATGGAACGACTGTTTTTTCTACTCTTTTTCGTGCTCTAATATACCAGGGTGATGACTGATTTGTGGTGACTACTTGTGTAGATGATTTTGCTATCGGGGTTGTCTGTGCAGTCTCAATTTTTGCTGATATGTCATTAAAAGCATTTATAGTCGCTGTTATTAAATACTTATAAAAGTTTTGTAATTTAGTTTCATCTTTATCTGTATATTGGTTTTGAACATCGGTATAAATACAATTTTCAAATTTTTTATTAGTAAGTAATGTGCCATGCTCTAAGAATAGGCTTGCATGATGTTTTGATTCGAAGCAAGGGGTGACATATTCACTCATTCTATTTTGTATTAAATCAATACACATTTTTTTTGTATATAGTGGTGAATTTGGTTTTCTTCCAGCACTTGAAGGTGTAAGGTCCTCCATATCTTCAGGAATTTCGCCACGCTCGAGTACGTGAAATGTCTTTTGTAGTACGGTTTTTGTTGCTTTAGTGTAGAAGATTGTTTGACTATTATTCAAGTTTGTATGCATTGGATAGACCAGATTTGGAATAATGAATGTAATAAAGAAAAAATATGATACCAATCGAGGCCGAGCGATTATATACATTTTTTAAATTTCCACATAACAAAAATATAAAATTCAATTTTTATAGTATGAACATCTTTGATTTTTATTTCAAGTAATTTTGAAAAAAATAAAATTTACTGATGATCTAAGGGTTAGTGAAACAACAAGATCTTATTGTTTTTTGTGATTGTTTTTTTGTACGCTTTTTTCGTATATACGCTATATCAGAGTTATTACTTTTGTGAAAAAAATAAAAAAGGATCAGTATAAGCATCTTCGTGTCATTATTTATTTTTAACCATTTAATATATTTGGGTAGTTGATGAAAATAACGTTTCTTGGTGGTGTGGATGAAGTTACTGGTTCTAAAACATTAGTTGAGTATAATGGAACAAGAATCCTGGTTGATTGCGGTTTGTTTCAAGGTGACAAAAATGCAAGACAGCGAAACTGGGACCCATTTGTAGTAGATCCAACAACCATTGATGCAATGGTTCTTACTCATGCACATATAGATCATACAGGATATATACCTCTTTTGGTTAAAAACGGTTTTTCTGGTCCTATTTATTGTTCAAAGCCAACCAAAGAATTGGCAAAAATATTGTTGATAGATTCCGGTTTTTTACAAGAAGAAGATGCAAAAAAAGCAAATAAATATGGCTACTCTCGCCATAGGCCAGCGCTTCCACTGTATACAGTAAAAGATGCAGAAAAATCACTTAGCTTCTTTCAAGAAGTTGATTATAACGTGTCCATTACTATTGGGCCGTTAAATGTTGAGCTCATTATGTCTGGGCATATTCTTGGATCCTCATTTGTTGTAGTATCTGATGGGAAAAAAACAATTATATTTTCTGGTGATCTTGGTCGTCCAAATCAGCTTGTTATGAAAGATCCTCCACCCATAGCAGAGACAGACTTTTTAGTTGTTGAAGGGACATATGGGGATAGGTTGCATGCAAGAGGTGATCCCGTACAAAAATTAGGCAAAATTATTAATCGTTCCGTGGTAAAAAAAGGTGTTGTTGTGATACCGGCATTTGCGGTTGGTAGAACACAAACTATTTTGTATTGCTTGTATCAGTTAAAACAACAAAATATTATTGCAGATATTCCTGTTTTTTTGGATAGTCCCATGGCTATAAGTGTTACTGATTTATTTTGTACATTTAAAGATGAACACAAGCTACCAGCCGATCGATGTGGTGATATTTTTGAAGTTGCTATGTATATGCGTACTGTTAAAGAGTCAAAGGAAATTGATACCTATAAAGGTCCAATGATTATTATTGCTGGTAGTGGTATGGCGAATGGTGGACGAGTTAGAGATCACCTCAAACATTTTATTTCTGATAAAAAAAATACTGTTGTTTTTACTGGTTTTCAGGCAAAAGGAACAACAGGGCGATATCTTCTTGGTAAACCGGAAAAAATTAAACTATATGGTAAATGGTATCCGGTGCACGCAAAAATAGAAACTATAGAGGTTTTTTCTGCGCATGCTGATTATAATGAAACGTTGGATTGGTTGGGAAACTTTAAAAAATCCCCTGAAAAAGTTTTTATCAATCACGGTGAATCTGATGCAGAGTGTTTGTTGAAGAAAAAAATAGAAAAGCGATTTGGTTGGTCAGTTATTATTCCCAATTATTTGGATAGCTTTGATTTAGAATAATTTTTTACTTTTTTACATAAAAACCGTACCATTCAGTAGTTTTATATTCTTCATTAATTTTTTGAATGGTTTTACTGTACTTTTGTTTTGTTTCTTCAATTCGTGCTTGTAAGCGTATAGCGCTTTCTTTGTCGCCTTTTTTAACAACTTCATTAAATAGTTTTATGTATTTTTTTGTTGCTTCGGCATACGCGTGCAATAAATTTAAATCACCGACTAGTGAAAGAAACTCTATGCTTGGAAATTTCTCTTGAAAAGCTTTTTCTTTTTCTTGTAACAATATTTTGAGTTCTTGTTCTTGGTCATCTTGTATTGTGCCGACTTCGAGAATTTGTTGCATAGTTGGTGCGCCGCTTGGCAGGTCTGTAACTTCTTCATTTACTGTCATTTGAATTTTTTCTTGTGAGAGATCGGTTTCTGTTTCCTCTACATCGGATTGTGCTTCAGATTGTTGATCTTGATTCGTTTCTGTTGGTGTAAATACTGGTGCTACGTCCTCTTGTTCTTCAGTTATCGTAGTAGTGTCTGGAGTATCGTTTGCTACATCTCTGGGTTCTATGTCTTGATCTGTGGTTGATTGTTCTAAAGCTGGACCAGTTGCTACTGGTGCTTCAATATCTTTGTCTGAAATATCAGGCATATCTTGTCCTTCAGTACCTGTAGTAGGTTCTTGTTGTTCTTCTGTTAATTCAAGGATATCGGTTAGTGATGATTTATCTTCATTATCCGCAGGTGTTGCTATTACAATAGGTGCCTCCTCCTTCTGAGGTGTAATGGTTTTGGAGGTTATAGTGCTTTCTGATTGCTCTGTTGCAAGCATTTTATCTATGTCTATCTTTTTTTCTACTTGTTTTAGTTGTAAAATTATATGACCAACCTCTCTTCTAATATCGTCTAGCTGTTCTTTGAATGCGCTGGCACTGCATATTTTTATACTAATGATACTGATGATTGTAAGGTATTTTATATTTTTCATAATGTACTATCCTTTCTTATTTGTTTTTATTATTTTTAATGGCCAATATAGTTGTAGTACTACCGCCATTATGTTCTGTATGTTAATCATCAGTGGCTTTCGCATCAGGAAGTTCAATTAGTTTAGGTTTGGCTTTATCTGTTGGATTATCAAAGTCCTTGAATGTCGATGGTTGAGGTTGATTTTCAATGATTGAGTTTGATTCTATATTTGATAATTGTTGTTGTTCTTGCAAAATTTGTAGAAGTTGCCGTGAGCCTTGCTCTATCGGTGGAGTTGACTGCAGTATTGAACCTATACGTGCGATGTCATATTTAAGTGGATTGACTAATTCGTTTATTACTTGTTTCATTACTGATTCAAGATCTGCAATTGTTAGATCAATACGTGATGCCGCTCTGACTGCTAGTTGTCCGGTTTCTTCATGAATATAGTGAATAAGATTTTTACCTAACAGTTTTGTAAGTCTAGATGATTGTTTTCCTATATTATTAAGGCCTTCGACGATATCAAGAAGTTTGGGTATAACGTCAAGTGCCATAGAAAGTTTTATTTGTGTATCTGTTTCTCCAACCGTTTTGATGATGTGTTTTTTTAAGTCAAGCAGCTCTTTATTGATGCTGTTTGATACATTAGATGTTACGGTAGTAAAGCTATCAAGTGTTGTTTTGGTTTCGTATACAGCTGTTAGTATTTTAAAAATATTGATTGCCGCTGTAGGGGTTTTTTTAAGAAGAGATAATATCTTATCTGCAGTATTTTCGTCAGTGCAATACCCGAGGTTGGGAACAAGTATACTCGAAATAACAAGAATCGATAGCATGAGCTGCTTACTATTCATTACAATCTTCCTTTTTTAAAGGGCATACGAACGCTTTCTGAGTATTTTCAAACACGTATTATTACATTTTTGCCCGAGTAAGGCTCTAGGCCCCACTAATTAATTCAAATATACAAAATTTTATAATAAAAAATCAATATATTTTATAGGCTTTATCGACAGACAGTGCTGATTGTAAGCGACTTTAAGTTGGTTTTTTTACAATGGTGTGACTATATAATTATTTTTTGTTGAATATTAGATGAAAATGTCTTATTCTGCTTGGTTTTTATCTATTCAAGCGCTACAATTGATGTAGTAATACTAATCTGTGTTGGCCGAATACTGAATAATAACATAAGGAGCATGAGATTATGCAAAATGGATTTATATATCTAGCTGTGGGGTTATCATGGGTGACATCAATTGCTGCTCGTAGCAAGCCCATAGCTATACCAGCAGGTATATTGCCTAATTCAGGGTTTGACACAATTTTTGTTGCAAAGTGTGCTTTGTTTATTTCGTTCATCCTGCTATGGACTGTAGGAATAGGTAGAGCATTTAAGTGGCTTTTTCGACTACCTGTTACCGCAGGGCAGATTGTGGCGGGAATTTTATTAGGTCCTTCTTTGCTTAATATTAATGGATTTTATTTTTTTACTTCACCCATTTATCTTTTTGATAATGCTACTGGCAATGTATTTTCTTTAGTATCTTCTGATTTATTTATTTTCTTTATCGTTGTTCTTTCCTCTGTATTGACTGTTTCGTATCTTTTATGGCTTGCTGGTCACGAGACTGATGTTAAAGATATCATAAAAGTTGGTACAACTGCTGTTGGTGCTGGTATACTTGGTACGATATTGCCTATTGCTGGGACTGTTGGGACGCTTGCTCTGCTATTTCCTTCATGGTATACACTTGTACAGTCAATGGGATTAGGACTTATTTTCTCAGCAACAAGTGTATCTATTCCTGTTGCTATGCTTTTTGCGTATAAAAAAATGCACTTAAAAAGCTCTAAAGCAACACTTGGCGCCGCGGTTATAGATGATATTACCGCAGTTGTTTTATTATCGATTTTTTTAATTTTGATTCAATCCGGCACATTTGGTGGTGCTTGTTCGGTTGCACTTCACGCCGTATCTCATGGTTGTAAAACAGTACCAGAAGCGCTTTTATATATGCTTACTTCTTTTATTTTGCTTTTTTCTGTGGGATTTTACCTTATTCCACCAATAATTAGTTGGCTTAAAAAGCGCCATTCTACATATATGATAGCATCTTTTGCAAACGGTATTATGTTGATTTATTTTGCCGGTGCAGAGTTAATAGGTGGTCTTGCTGGTATTACCGGGGCTTATTTTGCAGGCTTGTTTCATCGCTTGGGTGATCATAGACATCAGGCAGAAAAATCAATTTCTCCTTTTGTTAATGCTGTTTTACTTCCGCTTTTTTTAGGCTCAATTGGTCTACATGTTAATTTGCAGCAGTTGTCTTTGAAGCAGTGGGGTATTGTTATTCTTTTATTGGTTGTTGCGATTCTTGCTAAGCTCGTTGGTTGTTTTGTTGCTACATATGCGCAGAATATTTTTAGCAAGAAGAAAAATATGCAATGGTCAGCTCTTGAGTCATATTTATTTGGTTCTTCCATGGTTGCTCGGGGTGAAGTGGGTCTTGTGATCGCAACTATTTTGAATGGTGCGCATATTATTTCTCCAGACCAATATGTTATGTCAATTGTGGTAATCGTTTTAACAACAATTGCTGCACCAATTATGCTGGCTTTTGGGTTTCATCAGCTTGATATTATGCCGGTATCTCAGCAGCCAGCAGATGAATTTACTCTTAATGTTGGCTTGTTTAATGTGGTTGGTACCTCTCAAATGTTCTCTATTATTGTTGGAATGGTTGAAGCAACGCAAAAATTTAATACAATTATTAGCTTGAGTGAAGGCAGTAAAATTGTTGATTTAGAAGGATATGGAGTAAAAATTATACTTGATCCGGATGATGGTATTATCTTTAAGGGAAATCGCCGTAAAATTGAAAGTATCTTGCAGCTGGTAAAAAGTGCGGTTGCTCAGGAGGTATCTCGTCTTTCTGCATTGTAACTTCTTTACAAAAAATCATTTTTAAGTGATACTGAATGCGGATATAGGTATATTATTTAACTAGGAATAGGCAGTATGAAAAAAGATATTCACCCAGTGTTACATGAAATTACCGCTCGATGTGCATGTGGAAACTCATTTGAAACACATTCAACTAAAACGGATTTGCGTGTGACTTTATGCTCAGCGTGTCATCCTTTTTATACTGGCGCTCAAAAATTTGTTGATACGGCTGGTCGTATTGAGAAATTTGAAAAGCGTTATAAAAAGTTTTCAAAAAAATCATAACGTGTTTTAATAGATCTATTATGGCACTCAATTGGGATACAATACAAAGTCGTCATGATGAAATTGGTGTAAAATTAGCTGATCCTCAGTTAGATAGTAAGCAACGATTAATCTTGCAAAAAGAACTTGCCCGCCTCACACCGGTGTTACAAAAACACAATGATATTGTTGCGCTTGAACGGAGAATTGCCGATTCTAAGCAACAGGTTGAAGAGGCGCAAGATTCTGAAATGGTGCAACTATTTCAAGAGGATATACAAGAGCTTAATGAACAGCTTGAGGCTGAACAAAAATTTCTTGATGATTTAATGTATCCACCGGACGAACATGATGACCGCTCGGTTTTTTTGGAAATTCGTGCTGGTGCTGGCGGTCAGGAGGCTTCTTTATTTGCTGGTGATTTGCTTAAAATGTATACCATGTATGCTGAACAAAGCAAAAACTGGAAAGCAAGTATAGAAAGTGCAAGTCAGACAGATTTAGGTGGTTTTAAAGAAGTTGTTCTTTATATAAAAGGCAAAAATGTGTACGGTCACCTAAAAAATGAATCTGGTGTGCATCGTGTGCAACGAGTTCCGGCGACTGAAAGCTCTGGTCGCGTTCATACATCAACAGCAACAGTAGCCGTGCTTCCTGAAGCGAAAGAAGTTGATATGAAAATTAATCCAGCAGACTTGCGTATCGATGTGTTTCGTGCCAGTGGTGCTGGTGGTCAGCATGTCAATACAACTGATTCTGCAGTACGTATCACACATGTGCCAACTGGTGTTGTGGTCAGTTGTCAAGATGAGCGTTCTCAGCATAAAAATAAAGCAAAAGCGATGAAGCAATTGCAATCTCGCTTGTTGCTCGCACAAATTGAAAAGCAAGAAGCAGAAATGCGTAAAAAGCGCAAAGCGCAGGTTGGCACTGGTATGCGTGCAGAAAAAGTGCGTACCTATAATTATCCACAAAATCGCGTAACTGATCATCAAGTTAATATGACGCTTAACAAACTTGATATGGTCATGACTGGCAGCGCGCTTGATGAAATTATACAGGTATTGCGAGATAAGGATCGTGAAGAACGTAAGCAACAATCGTTTTTAGTTACTTCTTAATTTGTTTTTTTTCATTTATACTACCCCTCATGTTGTTTTTCTTAAACTATTGGTTGAATTATTATAAAGGGGTTCAATGTTTTTTGCGTATTTACTTGAGCACAATCGCTATTTAAATGTCACGGGTATTGTTGCTATTTTGGCTATAGCAGCATTGTTTTCAAAAAATAGGATGCAGATTAATATACGATTGATTTTTACTGCATTAGCTATGCAATTTGTTGTTGCGTTTACGGTTTTGCGCACGAGTTTAGGACAAGCTGTTTTGCAATGCATTGCTGGAGCTATAAAACGTTTGTACGAATTTGCCGATGATGGCGCAGGATTTTTGTTTGGTAATTTGGCAAATGATTTTAATACATCGTGGGGTTTTATTTTCGCAGTGAAGGTGTTACCTATTATTATCTTCTTTGGTGCATTTATGGCGTTATTATTTCATTTGCGGATTGTGCAAGCGTGTGTTGCTGCAATTAGTTTTGTAGTTCGGCCGATCCTTGGTACTTCTGGTGCAGAAACGTTGTGTGCGATATCAAATAGTTTTTTGGGGCAAACAGAAGCGCCGTTATTAGTTCGTGATTATTTGAAAAATATGAGTAAATCAGAATTGTTTGTTGTTATGGTAAGCGGTATGGGGACTATCAGCGGTGCTATTATGGCAGTTTTTGCTGCAATGGGTGTGCCAGCTACACATATGTTGGCAGCAAGTGTGATGGCAATTCCTGGTTCTATTTTGATTGCAAAAATTTTGTTACCAGAAACAAAACAAGAAATACCTGGTAAGCAAGAAGCCCATGTTATGCTCGAACCATCATCAAAAAATGTATTTGATGCAATTTCGAAAGGGACATCTGATGGATTGAGTTTGGCACTGAATGTTGGTGCAATGTTGATCTCATTTCTGGCACTCCTTTCTTTAGCAAACTATGTATTAAGTTATGGTGCATACCAATTAAATTTTGTTTTAGATTTTTTTGGCGTTATTTACCGTTTGCCGGAGCTTACGTTGGATATGATTTTTGCATATTTGTTTGCGCCGTTTGGTATGCTACTTGGTTTTACTGGGCAAGAAGTTTTTGCAGCAGGAAAATTATTAGGAACTAAGGTTGCAGTTAATGAATTGGTTTCTTATGGACAGTTGGTCCATATGCCAGAGCTTTCTGAGCGTACGGTGAGTATTTTAACGTATGCATTGTGTGGTTTTTCAAATTTTTCATGCATTGGTATACAAGTTGGTGGTATTGGTGTACTTGTACCAGAAAAACGCCAATGGTTGACTGAACTTGGCCTGTATGCAGTACTTGGAGGCGCATTAACCAATCTACTCTCTGCAATGATTGCAGGGTTGTTGTTATAATCTGTAAATCTGTATTTCAATAGATAATATAGTAACTGGTCTTAAGTGGGAATAATTATTTTTTAAAAAAGGAGAGGGGATTTGTTACACTAAAAGTCATGATTAATTAAACGACTATACAACAAGAGAATAAAGGTATGTTATGCAAACACGATTTATCATGGTTACTGGTGGGGTAATTTCTGGAGTTGGAAAAGGGGTAACTACCGCATCACTTGGAAGAATTTTAAAAGAATATGGGTATAAAACAACCCTCATTAAGATTGATCCATATGTTAATTATGATGCTGGTACGTTGCGGCCAACTGAACATGGTGAAGTGTGGGTAACAGATGATGGTGGAGAAATAGATCAAGACCTTGGTACGTACGAGCGTTTTTTGAATGAAAATCTATCTAAAAGAAATAATATAACAACTGGTCAAATTTACAAAGCAGTAATTGATCGTGAACGAGCGGGTGGTTATTTAGGCCAAACGGTACAGTTTATTCCTCATATTACCGATGAGATAAAAAACAGAATTTTACAGGTAAGTAATGGCTATGATATTGCGATTATTGAACTTGGCGGTACAGTGGGTGATTATGAAAATATTCCCTATCTGTTTGCATTTAAAAGCTTGGAAAGAGAATTTGGTGCTGATTATACGGCATCGGTCTTAGTTACTTACTTGCCAGTTCCTGGCCACATAGGTGAAATGAAAACAAAACCAACTCAGCAAGCAATACGGCTGCTTGGGCAAGAAGGCATTTTACCAGATTTTATTATTTGCCGTTCAAAAAAACCACTCGATAAAGAGAGAAAAAAAAAGATAGAAGCGTTTGCTAATATCGTTTCTGAACATATTATTGCCGCGCCAGATTTAGATACAATTTATCGTATGCCGCTTTATTTAGAGGAACAAGACATTGGTAAAAAGTTACTTAAACATTTGAGTCTACCGCTACGAAAACAACCAGATTGGTCTGGCTGGAAACAATTAGTTGAAGTGATTGAGAAGCCGAAAAAGCATATTAAGGTTGGTGTTGTTGGTAAATATGTAAGTATTGGAGATTACTGCATTGCCGACAGTTATTTGAGTATTTATCAAGCATTAATGCATGCGGGTGCGCAAGCACGCATGGGTGTTGATATCACGTGGATTGATGCACAAAATTCTGAAAATAACAATCAGGGATTAAATCAACTTGATGAATTTGATGGTATTATTATTCCGGGAGGCTTTGGTAGTAGTGGTGTTGAAGGAAAAATTAATACTATCAGGTATGCACGAGAACATAATATTCCTATTATTGGTTTGTGCTATGGAATGCAGTTAATGGTCGTTGAATGGGCACGAAATATGTGTGGAATGCCTGATGCGAACACGACAGAAATTGATGCAAAAACACCATATCCGATTATTGATATTTTGCCTACGCAGAAAGTGATTTTGAAGGATAGTCAATATGGTGGTACCATGCGTTTGGGGGCGTATAAAGCTGATATAAAAAGAGAAAGTGTTGTCTATGATTTATATAAAAGAAAAACAATTTCAGAGCGTCATCGGCATCGTTATGAAGTGAATCCAAAATATATTGATATTCTTGAAGAAAAAGGAATACTTTTTTCAGGGCAGCATGTACGTGCTGATGGTACTAAATTAATGGAATTTATTGAACTGTCACCAACGGTGCATCCATTCTTTGTCGCAACGCAAGCACATCCAGAATTCAATAGCCGTTTAGGGGCGCCAAGTCCATTGTTTTATGGATTTGTTAAAGCATGCTATGATAAGAAAAATCATAATTTTTCTATTGCTAGAGTACACGGTATAGCTAAAAAAGAATGCGTGTTATTTTAATTTTTTAATGATGAAAGAAGTAATGAAGTCTTTTATTCTCGTCTTACTCTTTACAATGATGTCTATCTTTTCATGTACTATCCAAATGTATGCTATGTTTAATTTGGGTGCAAGTATAAGTATTGCATCGAGTTCTAGGATCGGTAAGGAAAAAGAAAAAATTAAGGAGTTAAAAAAAGTATTACCAACAAATCTTTGTATAGAAGTTGATAGCGCTGAGCTTTTACCAATTATTAATCAAATAAAAAAAAATCAGGAGTACTGGAAAACCTATTCTTGTTTGACTAAAGGAGAAAAAGAACTTATTCAGTTAGTAGATGCTTTTGAGCTATCAAAAAAGGAAATGTGTAAAAAATATATAACATTGCTGTGGGGAAATAAACAAAAAGATGGTAATTTATTGCATACTTTGCCTATAGAGTTAATTAAGCATATTTGTTTATTTATTGATTATTCTTCTATTTTTAAAAGTGTGGGATTATCTGATATCCAAATGCACAATGTGTTTACTCAATCAAGAAACAAAAAGCAAAAAAGCCTAAATCCTGTAGATCTTCCAATTTCCACTCTTTCATATCCTATTTATATTTCATATTCAACTATTATGGTTCTTATGGATCATGGTTTTAATTGGACATATGAAAATAATAGAAAGGTAATTTGCTCATATGGAACAATTGGATGTCATCGTTTCAAATTAACAGGTGATTGTGCTCAAGCACTGAAAACTATGCATGAAATAAAAAGATATATTTTAACAGGATGTTTACATATTAACAGTGGAAAACTATACTCACAAAAAATATCTGGTGATATAAATATTATATCACCAGAATATATTAACAGTCTGGAAAAACTAGGATTTCAGGTGGAACTAAATAACTAACATTTTTTACCAGTTCGTGTGTATGCTATTGTATTATTATGAATTAATAACAAACCAACTGCATTATACTCCAGTATTTTTGTAGGGCGAGATATCCAATTGATAATATGTTTTTTTCTAAACAATATTCCTGCGTTAGCAACAGATAAATACTGATATATATTTTTATACGGAATGTATAATATTAGATATGTTTGTTTGGGTATGTTTTTTTGTCGAAGTAAGCTTAGAAATATTTCTGTGTCTTGTGTAAGAATTAATAAAAAAGCATATGTATTATGTTTTAACTGCTGCGCAAAAAAATCAACAATGAGTTCTGGACATTGCCATGCTTTTGCAGATCCATTATAGCAGTATACATATGCGTTTTTGTGTATTTTTAATTTTGTACGGATTTTGTTTCTCCAGCGTTGTACCTTCTGTGTAGGAATAATCTCAGGAATATCGTCTTGCGCAATACTCATTCTTTTTGGGTCAGCATTATATGTTTTGATTAAATACTTTTTTAATGCGGGGCTGACAGCTTCGATATGTACTGCCGTTTTCTTTGTGTTAGCCTGCCATAGTTTTGATAACGGTTGAAAGTGAATTTGAAAAAACGGTATCGAAAATCGAGTTTGATAGATCCACTTTTCCAATTTTTTAAGTTGCCAAGCACGTAACATATAGAATAGGTGTAACAGTACATTTTTTTCATTTGAATGTATATACTTATGTTCTTCTGATAACAATCCACGAGCTTGAACAATAAGTTTTGAGCAGTTATTTTTTATTGCGTATAGACACATATAGCCTGCAAATGGGCCACGAGCAATGCACTCATACTTACTAAATTGTGAGAGTGTTTTTTTGAGCGAATAAGAAAGAATAGTACCCGAAACAAATGGGTAGAGAAAGAGTCGTTTCTTTTTTAAAATATGTAATGTTATTCCTAAATTGTTAAGCCGAGTGATAATGGTACCGCTCGGCTTATTGTGTTCATATGAAATAATATGAATATTGTGTAAGGGTATTTCGTGTTGTTTTTTTAACAGCGTTTCGAGTACTTGGCTTTCAAACACTGAGTTGTTAATGCCATCGTAGATAACAAAAACAATTACTTTTTGGTTCATTCATATTTAAAGGTTACGGTCCAGAGTCTTTTGTTTTATTGTCTACTGAATTATCTGAACCTCTGTTTTCTTCTTCATAAAGATCTTTTTTAATTTCCTGGATGTTCTGGTTTATTTCTACTACTTTTTTATGTGTACTGCCAATCAGAGTATTGCCTTGTTTTACATGATTTGTTACTTGAGCAATACGTCCACTAAAGTCATCTTGTATGTCAGTAAGTTGATTAGAGGTGTTTTTTTCACTTCTTTGAATTTCGCGCGTAATGTTCTTTTCGTTAGAAGTAATTTGATTTTTTAGGTCAGCAATGTCAGACTTTTCTGCTAAATTATATGGAAGCTGATTAATTATATTCTGACTTGTATTTACCGTATCATGTATACTTTGAATCGCTTTTTCTTGTACAGAGTTAATGGCTGCAGATACAACAGCTTGTGTATTGTGAATTGTTTCGTGCATTTTCTCTAATGTTTGTTGCGCCATTATGCTATTTTTATATTGTTGTTCTGTAGTATTTTGTTTTGCAGTCAATAACTTTGTTTTCTCTTCTGCTTGTTTTTTTTCTTCCTGTTGCAATACACGTTTATGCATTTCTTCTAGATACAGTTTTTCTTGTTCCTCAACTACAGTTTTAGGTATCTTGCTTCGTAATAACTCAAGTTGAGTGATAAGGTCTACAGCTTCTTGTTGCTTACTATCTGAAAGTAATAGAACATTTTTTTTGATGGTGTGTATCGATTCAGTTATAACTTCATAAAGATTGAACTCTAGACCCTTGGTAGCATTGTTACTTTTTGCTTTGGAAAGTTGCTGGATATTTTCTTGTGTAAATTCTTTTCTGTCTATAAGTAAGCCGTATTCTCTCCGCACAGTAACTATACTATTCCATGCATGATTTTGCTGTTCTTGAATTTTTATTGTCCGTTGTTTTTCTTGTTCTTCTTGTGCAGCACGGTGTCGATAGTACTCAAGTATTTTTTCATGCTCTCTTTCTTCTTGCTTATTTTCGTTATATAATTTTCTCTTCTCTAAAGCATATTTACTATTTGATTCTCCCTTACTTTTTCCCCAAAAATATGCACCTACCGGTGTAGTAACAAATATGACACCAGTGACAATTGCTACTCCCAGATGTTTTATATTACTTGGATCGAAAGTAAAACTAGCATTTGCTGGTATTGCGTGCATGCATAATGCAAGAATACCAACTAACAGCATTTTGTTCTTGAATGAGTGTGTTTGTTTCATAATTTTTCCTAATACAATTATTACTTATAAGGGCCAACATATGTTGGCCCTCAACAAAAATACTTTATGAAATGATACTTAGAACCTATCCCAAAATTCATAAATGCCTCAAAGTATAGAATATAGCGGCAATTTGGATTGCTGCTATATAGTTTTC
>JAGQHQ010000018.1 GCA_020431705.1 Candidatus Dependentiae bacterium | reverse complement strand
TGATCCTACAGCAAAAGGTTTGATATGTGGTGCAACAGCGATGACGCTTTGTGGTCTTGGTTTATTAGCATGGGTCAAACCAAACCATTTTTGCAAGATCAAAGAAGAAAAAAAATTTAATGATTCAATAATAAATAATCTAGGCCCTAAAATAACAACATTAATAAATAATCTAGGCCGTGGAGTGGTAATACATAAACAAGTTAACAAGGCAACATATAAACAAGATTTTGAAGTAAATGCAGCAGAATATATCGAAAATGTTATTAAGAATAGTTATTCTTTTCCTGGTTTTCAGATGAACAGTGATAATTTTTTTAAAAAAAATACTGATACCATTAAATCCAAGATAAAAAGAGACATCAATGATAGGAAAAACAAAACCTTTTTACCTTGGCTTTTTTCAAAAATAATAAGAAGTAATACAATAGAGATAATAGAGAGCAACTCCATGAAAGATACTGCTCTCTATTATTTCTATAAAAAAAACGCAAAGAGTGCAATAAATTCTGCATTTTATTCTTTTTTCTTTAGGCGGATCATCAAAGATCCATATCCAGATATCAGAATGATAATAACGTTCGATATGAATGGCATGCTGAGTGTAAAAGCAGAAGAAAAAGACGCAACAATACTAGTAGACAAAAACAAAAAAAAAATAATAAAAAAAGAAGGTAGCGATCTTGAGACTTTAATCAAAGCGGTTACAAAAATTAGCGATAAAGAGTATAAGTGCATCACAGATTGGCACAAAGATGTATGTTCTAAAGTTGAAGAAATTCAAAAAGCAGCAGCGGCTAAAGAAAACAACGTAGTAGAACAAGAAGTAAATGAAGAAAAAAAGAATACAGATGGTGATTCAAGCGAAAAAGAAAATAGCGAAAAAGAAAATAATAATAACAATAATCTAAAAAAAGGTGATTTTTCCAGCGTCGTAGGTAGTAATTCGAGCAAAAAAGGAAATGGAAAAGTAAAGAAACCAGATGATGCTTCAAGCATGGCAGTAACAGCGAAACAAAATATAGAAAGCGCATTATTCAAATTAAATGCTATTGATAAAACTGATGATTCTAGTAAAGACAACGCTTCTGCTGATCTAAAAAAATGGTCTGCTGATAAACAAAATATCACTTATTATGGCAATATTACCAAGGACAATGATACACAACAACAGTATAAAATCTGTATAAGAGCAGATATTACAACACTAACACCACTAATGCCAGGCCATTATTCTACAATAACAAAAGAACTTCAATTTACTATTATTAATAATAGTAATAGTGATAATAATGCTATTGCAAATAAAATTTGTGAATGTATTGAAAACTGGAAAAAGAAGAATCATGGCTTAGGTGGCTCTGACATAGGTGGCTCTAAAGATCCTAAGACTTTCTATGTTTAAAAAATTATTATTTATATTATTAACACTTACTATTTCTCACAGCCTTGTAGCCATGAAACTTCAATCTACGCCTGTAGAAAAAGCCTTTCGAGAAGAATTTTCTATAGCACCATCAAGACCATTTGCTCAAGGCATAAAAGCCGTATTGGGATCAGGTCTTGTAGCAGTCGGCGGATATCTTCTTAAAAGAAGCTTAGCAGGCATACAAGCTATTCCAACAAAATTGAGTGTGCAAGCTATAAAGCACAGTGCTCGTGCGCTTAAAGATCAATTTTTACATCTTGATCCTACAGCAAAAGGTTTGATATGTGGTGCAACAGCGATGACGCTTTGTGGTCTTGGTTTATTAGCATGGGTCAAACCAAACCAGCTTTATAAAAACGAAGAAGAGAGAAAATTCGATAATTTAGTAACAAAAAGTGTAGGTTCTAAGGGTAAACCATATAAATACAGTATCCCTATAAATACAGATGACTACATATTAAATATGAATAATCACCTATCAGTGGCTATGGCATGTAAGAATAAGCATAGAAGTGCGAATATGTCGAGTTATTCTGGCACACAAGACCTCTTAGACAAACTTAATGTCACTTATGATACTATTAAAAATCAAGTAACAAATATTAGTAATCAAAAAAAAAAACACTTCTATCTTGGTTGTTTTCAACAATAATAAAAAAAAAAGATAAAACAGGTGTTCTTCCAAGTATGGATGACATTAAAAGAATTGCTCTCTTTTATTTCTATAATACAAAACAATCAAGCAAGGTAAGGGGAATAAGCCCTTTAATTTATTTTTTTTTTTGCTCTTCATTTTATTATTATCCTGATTCTGTATTGCCATCAAAAAAACAAGATTCTGTGTTGCCATCAAAAAAACAAGCAAATACTGAAATGACAATAAATTTCAATATAAATAGCACTTTTAACGTAAAAATAGAAAATTTAGAAGAAACAACGCAAAAAAACGATTTTATTGATTTTCTTATTAAAAATTTTGATACCACTAAGAAATACAATACGATTAATAATTTACATGAAGATATTAATTCTATAAGAAAAAATTTCGAACAATATGAAAAAAATAAGAAATCGATAAATACTGCAGAATGTAATACTAATGCAACAAAAAAGACATAAGAAGCTATACTTCATCTTATTCCCTATAATATCTTCAATGAAATTAAATCTTATTATTCTTTTGGCATTGAATTTTTCTTGTCATATAATAGACGAATTGGCACCGCAATTTTTATATCATTCTCTTTCAAGCCTTTAACAATTGCCAGCCGGATATCACTAGCAATATCCCACATGTCAAGCACATAGTTTGAACTAACATAGCCACGAACCATAAATTCATAACCATACTCTGCAAAATTATCCAAGCGTACAACAGGTTTTGGATGACGTAAAATGTAGTTATTTTCATCTAAAATTTTGAGAAGCAAATTACGCGTTTCAGTTGGATCCGCATCGTATGAAATAGTAATAATAATATCATCAAAGGCCGCAAAACCACGTACATAGTTCCAATTAGTAATTGGCCTGCTTATAACATGATTATTAGGAATAATAATTGTATTGCTATTTTTTTTACGAATCACAACAGAGCGTGGCGTAATTTTACGAACTACACCATTAGTATCATTATCAAGCTGAACATAATCACCAATTTTAACCGGACGTTGAACTAAAATAATAAAGTAAGCAAGTACATCTCCGATTGGATCTTTAATCACCCAACCAATACCAATTATTAATGCACCAACAATATACGTAACAAGCGATACAAGACCAACAGCTTTGAACCCTAAAATAATAGCTGTCGTTATAATTAAATATCGTATTAAACTCGAAACTGTATTTCTAACACCAGAATCTACTGCCAAAATATCATAAATACGACCAAGTACAAAATAGTTGACCGCAAATGCAACAAATGTTCCGCTAACAATAAATGATAGAATATGTAATACTGAGTAAAATGAGATTGGATTTTCTGTTTTTTCTAGCATAAATGGCGTTTTGAGCAATCCAATAAAATCCTCCCAGTTGGTAATATTGTTCAGTACTTCTGGCCAACTCCAAACCTTGGCAATAAGCAAAACACCAATAAAAATAAATGCCAAAAAAATACCAATAACTGAAAGACCATACCAAGTTTTTGATTGTGCAAAACGCTCTTTAGCAGTTTCTTGCTCGTGGGAAAAGAAAATATGAGATGTTACTTTTTTAAAAAGTAAATGTAGCCAAAACAACCCTATACAAATTAGTATTGTGTAAATAATACGGATCAGCAAGTAAAGGACTAATCTACCAAAACCAACGTATGGATTACTCATAACGATAATAGCAATCACTAACATCAGAATAAGATAGTAATACCTATCAATATACGAATGAATAAAGCGCCAACACTCTGTTTTGGTTGGAATAATACTCAGAATTAATTCTTTTGCTATCAATGCAATCAAAGAGATTTGAAAAATAATAAAGTTGATAGCAAGAAGAATAGTTGGTAATTCTGAACGACGATAGTTACCAAGGATGAATGCCTGTCGGAAAAATAAAATAATAATAGTAGCGTATAATAAGGTTGAAAGAATAAAAACAAAGCGCTGATCAAATGCAGATGTCCAAAAAACATAATCATGTTTTTTATTAAACAATGCAATATGAATAATGAAACGATACGCAAAATACAGAAGATAAACAATAGTTACAAGATAGAAAAAAACGTATACATATGGATTAGCAAATGTGTAGAAAAAAAGCGCAGCAAAACAAAAAATCCATAAAAAAAACCAAAGAAAATAACGCTGAATAAATGTAAGTAGTGCCGCTAATAGTAGACATGATGTCCGAATTGCCCAACCAATCTCCGGTACACGAAATAATATGCTAATAATTGTAGGAAGATACATTTTAAAAATAAATAAAAATAAAATAAGAACCGCCAGTTTTATGAACCACCAAAAAATCCGTCCTGGTTGCTGATATATTACTGCAAATGATTTAACAATATCAGATAGATTAATCTGCATAAGATGTGAAGTAATATCAGCTACAAATGCTTGTACATCTACCGGTATATTATTGATACCTTCCCACGTAATTGCATATTCTGGACGATGCCAAACTACTGGTACTCGTGCAAGCTCTGAAGTAATAAAATCAATTTGATGAGTTGTTTTTCCCATTGTATTGGTTACATCAACATACGTGCTAACAACCTTATTACTTATGTCAATTTGAGCACGTATTTTTTCTTGAGCACTATTGATAAGCTCAATACACTGATTATATTCACGTGCATTGTGCCGAAACATTGTACTGATAGATTTTTGTAATTCTTCTCTCTTTTTTTTGATCTCATCAAGTGCACGTTTTTGACGCGTCAGCAATTCAATTGCACTACTTTGTCGTGCAGCAATATCCACATCTGTTGCCTTTAGTTCTGCCTTTAGACCATCATATTTTTTTTTCTCTTGTGTAACCTGCTCTTCTGAAAAAGAAACACCTGAGACTATTTTACGAAACGAGTCTTTTGCCTCAATAATAATACCTTGATAACGCATTTTTTCTTCTTCAAGTGCAAGTTGAGCATTGAGCAAATCCTTTTTGCGCTTTATGAGTAATACTTGATCATTTAAATTCCCTACAATATACAGCCCCAAATATGCGGCCACCGTCTCTTTTGGCTCCTTGCTCCAATCATCAAGCTCTTTATCTAAGCCGACATTATACTGCTTGCTAGCAATAGTAAGCGCCTGATCTTGTTTTTTTTGTAACAAAGTGAGCTTTTCTATTTCTTGCCGATATCGATTTCTGATTACAAAAGACTGCTGCTTTTTTTTCTCAAGTTCATCACGTGCAAATGAAACATCTGCTTCACTAATTTGTATTGCAGATTTTACAGTACTTATCACTTCTTTGATAATATCTCTGCGCAAACGAGCAATAAGCTGTTTTGTCTTGAGTATATCAATTTTATATTCTATCTCCTCAATTTTTAATTCATCAATCTGCTTTTTATCTTGAAACAACTCTTGTTCCAACTTCCATAAACGCGTTCGTTGCTGTGCATCAAAAACAAATGAACCTGAAACAACCCTTTTTCCCTCTTGTCCAAACTCTTTTGCCTTTTTTTCATGCGCTTCAACCGTTGCAATAGCCGTACGCTTACGACTTTCAAGCCCAACAGAGGAATTTTTAAGTTTTTCTTTAAGATCCGCAACTTTTTTTTCTTGATCAACCATCCATTGATGTACTTGTTGAAAATACTCAAAAGAATATGCTGTGGTATCTTTGAGTAAATCATTTTTGTACTTTTTAAAATCTGGATCTTCCAAATATTCGGTTAAGTATCGTATGTGATTATCGACTTGTGTGATTATTTTTTCCCAGACAAGTGGCTTTTCTTTTAGCACTTGATCACGTTCATTGAGCAAGGCTAACTGCCTATTGGCAAATTCGTTTTGCGGATTTTGGGTAAGCTCGCCTTTGACGACAACAATACTGCTTTTTACTTCCTGTGCGCTTGATTTTATTTCCCGTAAAAAAGCAACATTTTTTTCTTGCAGCTCATTGTTTTTCTCTTTAAGCGACTCTATCTTTTTTTGCTTATCTTCCACAACAGTTGTAAAAATTTTCGTATCTGCTACCTGCTGTGTTGGATCTGGCAATACTGCACTTACTTGCGATGAGACAAAAAAGAGTAGTGTATACAGAACAATATTGTATGTTTTCATGGAATTTCACCTGGTTTTAACCAATGTATTGTTTTAAAAAAACGTGCGCGTGGATGCTGCGCCACACAGCTATATATCCATTGTTGTAGTGCATATTCGACCTCTAAATTTATGGATAGTTGTACGAGAGTGTCAATAGATATTCCTACCAATTGATGGAAATATGATTGCCTCATTTTTTTGTTCTCCGGGAAAAAGCCCAAAAGCGCAAAAAATTTACACACAAAAAGTTTTTGAAATGTGGCTGTACACGAACTATTTTTCATCCTATATAAAAACAACAGCAAGTCAAAAATTTCTGGGACACGGCTATCAAGTGGTACAAAATAATATGTGAGTTCTAAAACATGATGTAAAAATTGAATATGATCTCGAGCAAAATGTAATGGAGCCACAATAAGCTGAAAGGATTCTAGCTTGTATAAAAGGCACATTTTTTTAGGAAAATATTCTATCACTGCACCATGACACAATATATCTACGTGTGGAATAGATTCAATTTTACCAAGCTCTCTATCTAGAACAATTATTTTTGATTTTCTTGGTGTATAACGACGCAATACAATGCCTCTATGTTTTCGAATCATCTTAAAACTCTTGATAACCAATCATTTTTACCTCTACATTTTTTGTATCAAATACTCTCAACTATACGGAGAAAAAAATGAAGCGTATACAAAAACTTATCCTCTGCACAAGCATACTTTTTATACAGTGTAACCTAGTCAACGCAGAACGAACACCAAATTTAGTAATCATTTTTGTAGTTGACCAATTTGCTTACCGTACTATGCAAAAACTACAAAAATATATGGAAGGTGGTATAAAATTTTTACTCAGAAATGGTTTAAACTTTACTAATGCATATCATCCACATGCAATGCCCGCAACGGCAACCGGACATACCGCGCTCAATACTGGTACCTTTGCAAAAGAGCACGGAATCATTGGCAACCGCTGGTTTGATACAAACGGCATAAGTATAAAATGTGATGATGACCATGCAGAACATGCGGCAGTGTTCGGCCCAACTGGCCCCTATACATATGGAAAATCCGCAAAAAACATAATGGTCGATGGTATTTCTGATCAAATTATACTCGCCTCGCAACCACATGCTCCTAAAATGGTATTTTCAATTTCACTCAAAAGTCGTGCTGCCATTGCTTGTGCTGGTAAACTTGGCAAAGCATTATGGTTTGATGAAGAAAGCGGTAACTTCACCTCAAGTAAAGCATATTTTAATACATTACCAGAATGGGTAACCGTGTTTAATAACAATAAAAACATTGGAGGAATCAGAAAAATACATTGGCCATATGCATTACGACCAAATCATCCAGCATATCGCTTTACCCACGAAAAAGATTATCGATTTACTGCCGGTAAACAGTTGGTAGGCAAAACAATACCAGTTGGTAAAGAGTATGAGCATTTCCAGCAAACACCAGAAGCAATGCAACTAACGCTTGATTGTGCAAAAAAATGTATCGATATACATTATCGCCGCACAGAAAGTAGCACGCTCGTTGTGTGGATTAGCCTTAGCACACCTGACAAAATTGGTCATAACTATGGACAGGAAAGTTTAGAACTTATTGACTGCCTCTATCATCTTGATAAACAACTCAAATCTTTTATGCATTGGGTTTCTACAAAAACAAATGAGCGCTTAACATTATATGCACTCACAGCTGATCATGGAGCAGCACCAATACCTGAATTAATGAAAGAGCGCGGCATACACCATGCTCATAGATTTGTCTATTCAAAAGAAGTTAAAAAACTTAATGAACACATTAAACAACACTTTGGCATAGAAAAATTAATATATGATTTCAAATCGCCTTGCTTTTTTTTAAATGAAAAAAAACTCCACGCCCTAAAACGAAGCGATAAAAAAAGACTTATCAAGGAAATTAAAGATTTTTTACTCGAGCAACCAGCAATTAAACAAGTCTGGACACGCGATGAATTAGAAAATCCTGCATATGCATGCACCGATATTGCAGCACTCTTTAAAAACCAAATATATCCAAAAAGAAGTGGCTATATTTTTATTCAACCATACCCATATAGCTTTGCGAGCGAATATCCCAATGGCGCTGCACATCGCAGCCCATATGAATACGATACGCATGTCCCACTCGTTCTATATCAGCGAAACAAAATTGGCAATCGTACTATCAACGATAAAGTATATACAACCCAATTTGCCAACACACTTGCACATATTTTAGAAGTGCCAAAACCTTCTGCATCAACCTTTAATATGCTTCCAGGCATTGTTAATGAATGTACTATAGGCTGTTATTAAATTAATGACTCATTTATTGGTAGCATAGGAAATCCATAAGCTTTTTTCAGTAGCATCAATAAAAAAAACTGGCATTTATTGTAGTCATTTGGTAAAAAATGATCCAAATAAGGGAGTCATCATGAAATATTTTCATATAGTATCATTACTTATTCTTATATACACATCAGTACAATGTACCCATATAGAAAAAAAACCTGATCATCTACCTTTTTGCCAAGATGAATATGCTGGTGCACACATAGAGATAACATCAGCAGATGATATTACTAAAATAAAAAACACGCTCAATCTTTTGCTTGCAAGAACCGGCATGCGTGCAATATGGCTGAAACTACCACTCACGCTTGGCCAACACGTACTGTACATCAAGGAATGTGGTTTTGAAACACATCACATTGATCAAACATATATTAGTTTTGTATATAAAAACGGTGTTGATATACCGCCACACGGCATGGCAAACCTTGGCGCAGGTGGTTTGGTAATAAAAAAAGATAATGACGGTAATGTGTATGTTTTGCTCACCAAACCAATTAGTCGCAACACAGGCTTTGAAGTTCCAGGTGGTGGCGTTGAACTTGCAGAAAATCCCGAACATGCAGCAAAACGTGAAGTCGAAGAAGAAACAGGTATTATAGCAGATATTCTTTGCCCATTAGGAATTGTTTATAGAACTAATGTTTATCAAGGAATCAGTACTGCACACATTTATTATCTTATGCAATACAAGCGTGGCGAGATTGAAGAACAATCAGACGAAGTACGCAGTACGCAGTGGTATAACATTAATCACTTATGGCAGGATATAAAAAATGGTCATGTTGTCCTACGCCAAGAAGTAAAACAGGTATTCGCTGTATACCTGGGCAAACAAAAACAAAATCGCATTGAGCAAACCGATTATCGCCAGCATAACAAACCACCAGAAAAACAAAATCAAGGCGACACAATGCATATGTATTTTTTTAACACCCCACACGAAGAAGAAAAGTAATGAGGCTTTAAAAAAACAATTATTGTAACACTATTGTTTACTATCTTAATCCCAAATCACTCAAGAATGCGTCTTGATTCGGTTCACGGCCTAAGAAATCTCTGAGTAATTCATTTGGATCTTTACTGCCACCCTTGCTCAATACAGCTGCCACATACTTTTGGCCAACTTCAGAATTGAGTAATCCATGTTTTTTGACTTGATCAAAAATATCTTTCGCAAATACTTTTGACCACAGATAGCCATAATATTTTGCACCATATCCAGTCAAATGACCGAAATTACAATAAAAATGGTTATCAGGATCGATAGCAGTATCAACGATAACTTTTTCGTGCAACTGGTTCATGCACTTTTTCAAATCAATCAAAGCATCACCATTAAAGTAAGTAAGCGATATATTTGCATAATAAAGCTGCGCCAGTGCCCAATTGCCAACAGAAAAATTCTTAACTGCAATAATGCTATCTATCAAATCGTCTGGCAAAGATTCACCCGTTTGATAATGGCTACTGACCATTTTTAAAATATCTTTATCAAGGAGCCACTCTTCAAGAATTTGAGATGGTAATTCAACAAAATCAGTTTTCACTTTTGTTCCAGCATGGCCGGCTAGTGTTGTCCTACCCAATAATGCATGAAGCGCATGTCCAAATTCATGAAAAAACGTACTTACCTGATCTTTTTTAAGCAATGCAGGTTTATCTTCAGTTGGCTTACTAAAATTTGCAATTACCAAACCAGCAGGAATATTTGGTTTACCATCTATATATGTAGAAGGTATAATACCTGCATGGCACGCATGAGAAAACTTGAATGGTCGTGGATACAAATCAAGTAATAAATAACCCAGCGTATTACCCTGCTTATCTAATACTTCCACCCCTTTTACATCAGAATGCCATAAACCAGAAATAGTAATTTGTTTGAAGTCAATACTAAAAAACTTTTTGTATACCTCAAACAATCCCTCTATGGTTTTTTCCATAGGAAAATATTGAGCAATTTCTTGCTCATCAATATTAAAATGTTTTTTCTTATATTGTTTTGTCGCAAAACGTGTATCCCACGGATTCAAGCGCCCGTCTTGTGTTGGTATAACTGATTCTGGTAAATCACTCAATATCGTTGCTAGTTCTTTGCGCCCTTTTATTTGCACTTTCTCTAACAATTCGTCCATAAATTGTTGTGCTCGTTGTGGGCTACCAACCATCTGACTTGCCAAATCAAGCTCTGCATAACTGCTAAAACCAAGCTTGTGTGCAAGTTCAAAACGCCTTGCGATAATACATTGCAATATATCTTTATTTTTTGGATACGCTCGATTAACAAACGCTTTGTACGCACGTTTGCGTGTATCGGCAACAGTACATTCATCTACAATAGCAAAATATACAGGATAGTTAAGCGGTAAAATATATGCACCGTCTTCACTTTGTTCAATACCAGCAAAAAAGGCATCATTCAAACCAGCCAATTCATCTTTTTTTGCTGTAATAATTGGTGTATCTTCTGCAATATTTCTATCAAATTCTGAGGCAAGCTTCGCAAGTTCTTTTCTCAATTCTTTAACTTCAGCTAACTGTTTGTCAGGAAGCTCAAGCCCTGCTCGCTTCCAATCTCTTAATGCTTCATCAAGAAAATATCGATGCTCTCGTGTAAGCTGCTCATTTTTTGCATTGCCATCTGCATATGATTTAAATGCATTGTATAACACTTTGTTATTGCTCAAGTGCTCCACTAAAAACGCTTGCAGTTCAATAACTGCATCATGTGCCGCATCTCGAATTTCTTTATCCGGGCTTACCATTTCTAAAATTTGCACTGCGCTACCAACAATATTACTTCCGGTCAAATCAATATCATCTAATGCTTTAACTGTATTCTGGAAAGTACGTTTATCGTCAGGAATAGTAATAATCTTATCTATAATAGCATGTATTTCTTCTTTTGATTGAACAACCCAATCTTTAATTTCTTGTGGTGATGTGGGAAATAATCGTATCAAATCTTTCAGCATTTTGACCTCAATAATAATTGATTTTTCTTGTAAAACTGGCTGGTGATGGTCAAATTGTAGGCAATACATACCAGCAGAAAAAAAAACCGCAACAATAAACGTAAAAAACAATCTTTCATGAAATGACATACTATCCTCGCTCATCTATGCGCTTAAAATAAAGGTTAGCGACACACAAATAAACAGGGTACCACATATTAATGTGGAGGAACACCTGGATCTGGGTATTTCTTTTCAGAAGGGCTCAGTCTACTTAAAATAAGATCCTGTACATGTGCGGGCGCTCTCAAAAATACCCGCTTTATCTCTGGATCCATACCAGCAACGTCAAGTTCTACAGGTTCTAGTAGCTGCTCATTAAGCTCTTCTTGTGATTCTTTCGTTTCTATTGCTTGATGAAACCTCTGATTCCTGATTGCTCGTACTAAATCAAATAGTGGCCTCACTTCTACTTCTCCTTGCCCTGTTTTAACAATAATAGTTTCAGGAATAGAATTCACAATATACTCTACTGGGCTTTGTTCTCTAAATAAACTTATTATTCGTCCCCCTTTAGGAACTTCGTGCCTCAAAATACGCTCAAGATATGGTGCAGCACTACTAGGAAGCCTTTCTATATGTTGTCCGATACCTTTGACTAGAAACGTAACAAGGTTTTTATATCTACCTTCAGCCATTCGTTTTTTATTGCTCAACATATTATCAATAAATTTCAAATGAGTTGGCTCTTGATACGTATAGTAATCACTTGTAAAAAATAAATCTACAATATTAAGAACATCATCATTTCCCATCAAATCAAGCAAAAAATCAATGCCCACTTCAGATTGGAGTAATACTCGTGCTGGTACTATTTTATTAGAGTTAATAATAGACAAACTTTTTCTTACAACTAAATCATTAAATTTCTCGTTAATATCTTTCTTGTTCTTCTCTGTGCTCCATTTAAACACATCGTGCAGCAGTTCAATCCCCTCTTCAAACTCAAGCAACATATCAAATGCATTTTCGTTTTTAACGTATTCAACAACATAGTCAACAACCTTACTTTCCTTCTCAGAAAAAGTGGCAAAAATATCATTCATGACATGTATAATATTTCTTGTCTTTGTGCGGCTGGATAATTTCTCTGCTATTTCTTCTGGCTTTGCTGAACTCCACCAGTCAAGACCACCTTCATTTTTATATATATATGAGCGTTCTTGAGCATATATAAAAACAGCACCAAATAACTTTTGATCCTCATCTGGATAATTGGTAAGTAATTTTTTTATCAATTCAGGGCTTTTTTGTGCCAAAAAAAACTGGTCAATATTGTCAGAAACTGCTTGATTTAGTACCTTTGTTGGTACTCTATCTGGCGCTACTTCAATAAGATATAAAAGTATTTCCAAACCAAATGTTTGTTTAAGTAGTCGACCAAAATCACTTAGTGCAAACTTCCAGTACTCATCAATTTTTTCAGGTGAAGCTTTGCTTATGTCTTGTTTTAAATACTCTATGCCATCGCGCTCTGTACCCATTAAATTAAAAAAACCTTCTTCTCCACTGACACGAGGTATTGGTAATCCAAGCCATCCTACCCCCCCCCCTGCCACTATACCAGCAGTACCTATCATAGTTTTTTTCCTAGGTCTTGCTACATCCCATTTACTTTTAATCCAATGCCACCAGCTAGTCCGTGGCCTTACTACCATTGAATTCGCTCTTTTAAAAATATTTTGTCCAAAAGACTTATAATATTGCATATAACGTGGTGTTGCAGCGCTAACAAATTTCGACCGTACTAAAGGTATCAGCCCCGAAGATCTGCGCCTCATTGCACTTACGGGTATTTGAATAGAAAACATAAAGATGCATATAGCGATAAAAACTGCTTGCTTCATAATACTATCGGCCCCCTTAATACAGTATTTCTAACGATACATAGCATAGAGATCCTTCTGTATATTAAGCATAAAAAAAATAGGCTGCATATTCAACACTTTAATGCTTGAATATGCAGCCATAAAGGCAATTTATATGTTAAAAAGATATACTTTTATACAGATTTTTGATTTACTTCTGACCCTCAGTTTTGTTTCCAGAGAAATAACCAAATAATCTTTCAGCAGGCTTTTTAAGATATGTCGTTGCATAACCAGCAAGACTACCACCAACCAAAGCTGTTGCCATTCGTACCTTATCTGGACTACACACCATTTCACGCAATGCATTAATTGGTGCTGAAGAAACATTTATAGCACATTCGATACCTCTGCTACCAGCCAAACGATCAGAAATCCAATTAGCAGGAATTGTACATCCTGTAGCAATGTTAGCAACATTAGTGTTCATAGCAGCTGTTATACCGAGAGGAAAGTAGTTATACAAGCCATATCCAGCAATCGCAGCCACCGCAAGAGGAGCACTATACATAAGCGCTTTTTTTACTTTTTTGCTATTACTTGTAACAACGTCATAACAACTGCTTGCAAGCATACTTACACCACATGTAATTGCAGCACCTACTACAAGCGATGTTGCCATACGTATATTTTTACCATTTACACATCCACCAAATAGTGACTGACGAGCTGTATTAACTGCTTTCATTGGTACCTTAACAGCAACATCAACACCCAACTGCGACACTTTTTCTGCTGTTTTTGAAGCAATCTCTTGAAGAGTAGCTTTTGAATATTTTTCCATCATACATGCAACAGATTTTGGCACGTTTTGCTTCAAATTTGTAAAAATAAACTCTTCTAAGCTTCTTTTTGTAAACTTAAAAACCGCTTCTGTTTTAATATCATCAATTACGTGATTTGGATTACAAAAATCTTTTAAAAACTCTGGGTATTTTTTAAACACAATACAGCCAATAACACCACCTGCAATCACTGCAGGGATACCTACCCAACAAGCTTTTTTAATATTTTCACGAGTACATTTTTCTGGAAGATCTGCAATACTCTGTACTACATTTTTAACTTTATTAACACCATACGCCGCCACACCACCAGCAAGCACTGAAATACCAAATTGTACTGTTTTTGAGTTGATTACTCCACTAAAAAGTGTTTTACGAAGATAATTAAGTGGAGCTACTGGCAGAGCAATATCAAAGCTAAATGAACCAACAATTTTTTGTGTTGTACTAGCAGCGATATTATCAATATTAATAACATTTTGAGCAAACGAAGGCACTGTTTCTTTCAGTGTTTTGCCTATAGCACTCTCAAGACTATCACCAACCAAATCAACAGTGATCTCTTTTGTCAGAGATCCATGTTTATATAAGTGATTTGGATTAAAGAAATTTTTAACTGATTCTGGACACAAGAAATAAGCTACGCCACCAGCAGCTGCTGCAGCACCACACATCAATACTTTTTTGTTAGTTATGATATTTTTAGCTTTTTGAAAGAAAGATACTTCTTGCTCTACTTTTGATTCATCTTTTTTAGCACCAAAAGCTGTTAAGTTAACCACAAGTAAAAAAGCAAATATTTTATATATAAATGACTTTTTCATATCCACCTCCATTGTACCTGCACCTTTTCTCCAACCTTATATTTATGATATCATTAATATTTCTATTTGTCAAAAATAGATAGGCAAAAAAAGGCACCCAAAAACACCTATAAAAAGCATCTTTGAAGAAAATTCGCATTGAATCGAGCTATATTGTGCTATACAATAATTATTTTCCGTAATTAACACCTTAAAAACACCTTTAGATCATACAAAACAACCCCCTGATATTTTTTTATTCGGTAAATATAAAGTATAAATTCTTGCGCAATAACAATTCTATTTGTAATAATTATATAGGGAGAAATAAAGTGAAAAAAGGGAAAAAATGAACAAAAAACAGCTTACAATAGCGCTTTTGACGGGATTTGCGATTTTAAGCATCTTTATAAATAAAGCTCAGCAAAAAAAGCAGGATCCAACAGATAAAAAAGCAGTTATAGCACCTACAGATCTCAAAAAATTCGCAACTATTCTTGATGTAAATGTAATATGCTCAAAAGATGAGAATATCAAAATATCTGATTATAAGCCTAAAAACTTTCAAAAAAAATTTGCCGTACAATACGAGAACGAACAAAAAGAAATTTGTCATATACTGCCAGGATTTATTGAAAAAGTAGATGCACAGATGGCCTCAGGTTCGTTATTGCTTCACTACCTAGATGAAAAGAAAATAGCGCCACAAGAAGAAAAAAGAAAATAGTACGTGTTATAAACGTATAATCATCATATAAGCAATAATAAGGAAAAAACTATGGATAAAAAATATATTGCACTGTTAGTCGTAAGCTTCATATTTAGTGTTGTACATGCACAAGTACAAAAACGTTTTGCTATAAAAGCAGTATGCGCACCAGAAAAAACAACACTCACTGCTTCTCAGGCACAAAAATTATTGCCAGGCTCCCAAATTGCGGGCAAATCGTTTGAACTAGTTAATCCACAAACAAACAAGAAGCGCACCTGCTTTTTATTGATTCAACAGCACAAAGATGCCACACAAGAACAAGCAAAACAAGCTAGCCAGCAAATTGATAGCGCACTAAACCCAGCATTTGATATTGGTGTTAATATGGAAAGTTTGGACATTTAAGCACAAAATAGCTTATTGTTGCAGCTGTTTCCATTGCTCACGAAGTGCAATAGCTTTTTCAAAATCAAGATTACGTGCAGCCTGCTTCATTTGAGATTCTAGTTCAATAATTTTTTTCATTCGTGTTTGTGCATCAAATTGATCGATGTTTTCTTGTTGTTTGTGCCTTTTTTTACCCTTACTTGCATCAGCAATAGCTTGCTGAATCGATATAATACTTTTAATAACATCACGCTTGACCGTTTTAGGTATAATTCCATTCTTTGTATTGTAGTCTTGCTGCATTGCACGCCGGCGTTGCGTTTCATCAATTGCTGCCTTCATTGATTTTGTTATCGTATCAGCATACATAATAACCTTGGATTCAGTATTACGTGCAGCACGCCCGATCGTTTGAATCAATGAACGTTTATCACGCAAGAAACTCTCAATATCAGCGTCCATAATAGCAACAAAAGCAACCTCTGGTAAATCAAGCCCTTCTCGTAATAAATTAACACCAACCAAACAATCAAATACCCCAAGACGTAATTTTTGTAGTAACTCAGTACGCTGTGGTGTTTTAAGCTCACTATGCAAATAACAGACTTTTATATGTTTTTCTTGCAGATACTTGGCTAGCTGCTCAGCTAATTTTTTGGTAAGCACCGTAATCAATGTACGCAAACCTTTTTTGCTTGTTTGTTTAATTTTGTTCAATAAATGGTCCATTTGGCCAACGCGTGGTTGTACGTAAACTTCTGGATCAACCAAACCAGTTGGACGAATAATTTGTTCAACTACCTGTTGAGACTTTTCTATCTCGTATGGCCCTGGTGTTGCAGAAATAAAAATAACATCATTAAAATAACGCTCAATTTCTTCAAATTGAAGCGGACGATTATCCGCGGCACTTGGCAAACGAAAGCCAAATTCTATCAACGATTTTTTGCGAGCCCTATCACCCGCATACATACCGCGCAATTGTGGCACGGCAATGTGCGATTCATCAATAATGAGTAAAAAATCTTTTGGAAAAAAATCAAATAAACAAAATGGCACTTGTCCACTTTTTCTGCCATCAAAATGCACAGAATAATTTTCAATACCCGAACAATAGCCAACTTCTTGCAGCATTTCAATATCATGTGCAACGCGTGTTTGTATACGTTCTTTGTAAAGTGGATTTTGCAACTGAGGTATCCAATCGTTAAGCTCTGCACGAATGCTTGCAATAGCCGCATCTTTTTTCTCTTGTGTCGTTACAAAATGTTTTGCAGGAAACACAATCGTATTATCTAGCTCACGCATTACAGTATTATTTTGCTTGCTAACCCATTGTAATGATTCAATTTCATCGCCAAAAAGTTCAATTCTCAGTTTATCTTTTTGATACGGAAGCTGCACTTCTAGAATATTCCCAAACACTTGAAACGTACCTGAATCTTTATCTACTTCGTTCCGTTTGTATTGAATAAAAATGAGCTTATGAGCAAGATCTTGGCGTTTATATTTTTGCCCAACTGAAAGTGATAACGATAAATCGCGATAATCTGATGGATTACCAAGCGAATAAATAGAAGAAACGGAAGAAATAACAATTGTATCTCTCCTATTAATCAGTGATGCAGTTGATTCAATACGCAACCGCTCAATCTCACTGTTTACTTTTGTTTCTTTGGGAATATAAATATCTTGCGCAGGCAAATAAGATTCTGGTTGATAATAATCATAATAACTGACAAAATAACACACCTTATTTTCTGGAAAAAAGCTACTAAATTCCTCATACAATTGTGCTGCCAATGTTTTGTTTGGCGATAAAATTAGTACAGGCTTATTTTGCTTGGCAATAACATTTGCAATAGTAAATGTTTTACCAGAACCAGTTACCCCCATCAGAGTAGAACAGGCATTTCCACCCTTAGACAATTTTTTAATTGCCTCTGACTGACTACCAGCAGGTTTAAAAGGTGAAACTAATGTAAACAGTAACTTTTTCTTCATGATTTTATGATAGCATAAAATGCCGATTAATACAGCGATTTGGCTAATATTTCGGTATAAAAATTGATTAACTTCTGCCCCATATGTTCAAAAGTATAATCTTGCGCTGTTTTGAGGGCATTTTCAGATAACGTTCGGTGTAAATCTCGATCTGCAGCAATTTTCTGAATTACCTCACACATGTTACTTTGAGAGTAGACTATAAAGCCATTTACGCCATTTTTGATAATATCACGCTGCCCAGGCCCATCCAATGCAACAACCGGTATACCGCTAGCCATCGCCTCTGCCAGCACAATTGCCTGTGTTTCATAAAGAGCACCAAAAACAAATAAATCTGCCTTTGTGTATAACTTTTTCAAATCCTGAAGGGAAGGTTTATAAACAAAATGTACATACTCAGGATCTAATTTTAGTTCAGTATAAGCATATTTTTTAAGACCATCATATGCATGACCATAGCCAGCCAACGTAAATCTAAAATGGTGCTTTGGTAATTGTGCAAAAACATCTAATAAAAAAGAGATATTCTTTTCTTTTGCAAACCGACTGATAAAAAGAAGATCAAAAACTTCTCCATAAGGCTCATCTGCAACAGTCTCTGACAAAGATAAAAAAAAAACTGGTTGAACTGCACTAGAAATAATTGTAATTGGTGTCCTAATACCTTGCGTTTTCAAATGCGTTGCAATCATACTACTGGGCACAATAATGCCATCAACTTTGCTATAAAAATTTTTTACCAGTCGTGCAATAATTGGCTTTGTAATACATGTTGGCAAAGGAATATAATACGCAAAGGCAGTATATACAGAATGATGTGTAAAGACAATCGGCACCTTTAATATACGTGCAGCTTTTAATGCAGAAACACCAAGCAAAAATGGATGATGTGTATGAATAATATGTGGTTTAAAATCATTAAGTAGCTCAAAAACTTGTTTATATGCACGCCATGGCACTGCCATATGATTTTTTTTGTACATAAATCGCAACGGACAACGTATGCGTTTTACAAATGCAGGGTCTTTGTGCTCATTACCTAAAAAATAAAGGGTAATAAGCATAACTTCGTGTCCCATTGTTTGTAGAGCAGCAATCTGCATACGCAACGAGCTTACAACACCACCAGAATATGGCTGCCAATTATTTGTGACCAAAGCTATACGTAATTTTTTATCCATGCTTGTTAGCATAGCATGTTCTTATCAATATCCCTCCCCAAACTAATTAATAATCAAAATCAGAGGATTTTCGCCCTTTCTCAAATTCTTTATAAGGCAACATCATGTAATATACTCGGCACACACGGGCTTTTGCTCCGAATGAGTGATCAGTGATAAATTGATGAGAAAATTGAATGGTAGGAACACCATATTGCACATAGTAGTCAATTTTTTCTGCTGCAGACCGCCCAACTAATGTAGACATTGTTCTTTTAGTTAATGCTTTCTGAACTCTCTTACTTGTTAAAATCACTTCTTCTACCGGCATATACCAATGAGGATTTTTTAAATTTCCGCGGCTATCATATATATCATCATACTTCTCACAATGCATAAAAACACCTGTAGAAGCATATGTACGCTCAAATGCGCTTAAAGCACAATTTCCACTTATCAGTATGCCCGCTAATAACCGTACTAATCGTTTTTTCATTATACATCCTTGTTATCTCTGTTTTCCAGTTCCCCTATCGTTACGCTATTCCAAGCTATGATACATACGGCACACCTGCACAATCGAGCCAGTATAATCTTTTGGTATTAATTTTGCATTTCTCATTTTTTGTAAAACATCCGGTGCAACACGTGTAGTAACAAACTGCCTTGAAAAAACTAAAGGTGCTTTATCTAATTTCGATCTTCCTTCTTTTATCTTTTTTTCAAAGGTTTGATACCATTCAGAATTTTGAAGATTTCCTCGTGCATCATAGACCTCGTCATAATCTTTACATAGCATTACTGTTTGAACAGATGTATGAAATGATGATGCCTGCAAACTGACAACACCGCCTATAAATAACCCAGCTAGTAAAATACCTTTATACATATTCATCACATTTCCCCCGTACATTCACTTCTTATATTATTCTTTCAACAAACATCTGCTTAGTCACCGTCTATTAATTTACTATACAAAATAATTTGTTTGACAAATTCACTAGCTCCGTTCATTTATATCAGTATCCCATGCCTCTATTCCCTTTCGGAAAGCAAGCAACCAAGTATCTACTGCATTAAACTGCTTGTTTCCATTTTCTCAAACAAGTTTACCCCTCTTCTTTTTCCTCCTCAACCCCTCCCTCAGCTTCTTTTCTCTTCCTCTCTGCTTCCTCAGCCTCTTTTCTCTTCCTCTCTGCTTCCTCAGCCTCTTTTCTCTTCTTCTCTACTTCCTCAGCTTCTTTTCTCTTCTTCTCTGCTTCCTCAGCTTCTTTTCTCTTCTTCTCTGCTTCCTCAGCTTCTTTTCTCTTCTTCTC